>JAPLTR010000014.1 GCA_026398065.1 Verrucomicrobiota bacterium
CGGCGACGCTCGTGACAGGCCGCGGGGTGTCGCCCGTGCTGGCCTGGATGCTCGCGCTGCTGCTCGGCACGGGACTCGGCCTCTTCATGGGGACCTTGATCCAGGTGTTTCGGCTCCCGCCGTTTCTCATCACGCTCGCGGGCATGTTTCTCGCCCGCGGCGCGGGCTTCTGGCTCAACACCGAGTCGGTCGGGATCCAGCACCCGCTCTACGACCGTCTGGCCAACTTTGACCTCGCCCTCGGCGAAGCGGTGCACCTGCCCGCCGTGGCCCTGTTGTTCGTGGCCGTGGTGGTGGTGGGCTACGCCCTCGGTCACCACGTGCGCTTCGGGCGGACGCTTCTGGCCATCGGTGGCAACGAGCAGTCGGCCCTGCTCATGGGACTGCCGGTCGGCCGGTCGAAGATCGCGGTCTATGCGATCAACGGATTTTGCTCCGCGCTGGCCGGGATCGTCGCCACGCTCTACACCGGCTCGGGGAATCCCAGCATGGGGATCGGGCTGGAACTGGATGCGATCGCGGTGGTCGTCATCGGCGGAACGCTGCTCACCGGCGGGCGCGGTCACGTCCTGGGGACGTTGCTCGGCGTGCTGATCTTCGGCACGATTCAGTCCGCCATCCTGTTCGATGGCCGGCTGAGTTCGTGGTGGATGCGAATCGTCGTCGGCGGGCTGCTGCTGGGCTTCATATTGCTGCAGCGTTCCTTCCTGCGCCGCGGACGGCGCGGCTAGGCCGAGGGCGTGGCGTTGGCGTCGATCCCCGTGCTCCGGAGAAACCGGCTGCGCCGCGCGCCGCTGCGGCCGTGCGCGGCCTCGCGTTCGCCCGGCTCGCTGTAGGGCTGGCGGCGATACCCGCCGCGGGTCGGGTCGGCGGCGCAGCGGATTTGAAACTCCTGCATCCGCGCAAAGAGCCCGAGGAGCTGGTCGGGGAGCGGGTAGCGGTCGAGCCCCGAGCGCTCGAGCGCGAGGAGCAGTTCATGGGTGGCCTCCAGGGTCGAGAGACAGCCGTCCTGCGGCTGCTGCTTGATCACGTACCGGCTGCGGCTGGCGGGGGTGAACATGATGCGCGGCAGGCGCTGCAGGCTGGGGCTGAGCCGGAGCATTTTGCGGGCGCAACTCCAGGTGGCGTCGAGCAGAAAGACCACGAGGCGCCGCTCCCCGAGGTCCGCCGGTTGGAGATCGCCCGAAGAGAGATTGCGGGCCCCGAGGCCGGGGTAGAGCAGAACCGGGAAATTTCTCGGGTCGGCGATCAGGGCTTGGACCTCCTCGTCGGCGTCGAAGCCGATGCCCATGCGAATCACGCTGTCGGCGAGACAAAGGTGGGTGAGCCGGCCCGTGCTGGCCTTCTCCTTTTTGAACTCCTTCGGATGCATCAGGAACACGAACTTCGTCCGCGTCTCCATCGCCTGGATCGTGGGGCACCAGCACAACGCCTTCGGCCAGAAACAACGGTAGCACGTTTCGCGGCTCATGAGGCGGTCGGCGTCGGTTGGGGGAGGCGCACTGCGACGCTCAGTCCTTGAAGTCCGTCGAGGCGCGCACGAGGTCGACCTCCTTGATCCAGGCGTTGCGGTACCGGACGTCATGGCCCTCGCACTGCAGCTTCAGGCCACCCGGGGTGTCCGTGATGCCCTTGCCGCCTTCGTTGCCACCGTCGATGCCGGAGTTGGCGCCGCCCCAGACCTGGTTGATCGGCTGGTTGCCGTGCACCTTGATGCCGTTGAAATAGATCGTGACCATCGCCGGTTCGGTCCGCTTGCCGTCCTTGAACCGCGCCGCGCGGAACTGGATGTCGTAAGAATTCCATTTGCCCAGTCCCTTGTAGGCAAAATACGGCGAGGGCGTCTCGTTGATCACGGCGCCCATGCCGTGGTGGGTGGCGTCGCTGTCGCAGATCTGAATTTCGTACCGGTTCTGGAGATACACGCCGCTGTTGCCGCCGGTCTTGGTGACGAGGAACTCGATGTGCAGGCGGAAGTCGCGGTAGGCCTTCTTCGTCACGATGTCCGCGGCGCCATATTTGCCGCCGGCCGCCGCCGGATCGTCGGTCTGCAGGACGGTGCCTTGGTCGACCGGATCGGCGACGATCTTCCATTTGATCGGCATCGACGAGCCGAAGCGGGGACCCTGCCAGTAGGTCCACTTTTCGTCGAGCAGTTCGCGCGAGCCGTCGAGGATGACTTCGGCCCCGGGCAGCGGACGGGCGCCGAGCCAGATCTCGGCCCGGACGGGCAGGGAGCCAAGGGTGCAGAGGGTGACGAGGGGGAGAAGAAAGTGGAGCGGTTTCATGCGCGGACGAGGGAGGGGGTTCGTGATCGGAAGGGTGGAAAGATTGCAGGGCATCGTGGCGAAACCGCAAAGCCAGATTTGGCGGAGTGGAAGAAATGCCGTTCATGTGTAGGGTGGGAAGCATGCAACTCGGAGGAATTCACCATCTCACCGCCGTCACCGCCAACGTGGCGGCCAACCACGCGTTCTACACCGGTACGCTGGGGATGCGGCTCGTGAAGAAATCGGTCAACCAGGACGACGTGTCCGCCTATCACCTGTTTTATGCCGACGGCGTGGCGTCGCCCGGAAGCGACCTCACGTTCTTCGACTGGCCGGTCCAGCCGGAGCGCCGGGGGACCAACAGCATCGTTCGCACCGGTCTGCGGGTCGCGAGCGAGGCCACGTTGGCGTGGTGGGAGCAGCGCTTGCGCGCGGCCAAAATCGCCACGGGTGGCATCGTGCAGCGCGACGGGCGTCCCTCCCTCGATTTTGAAGACGCGGAGGGGCAGCGCTTCAATCTCGTGGTGGATTCATCGCCGCGGGAGCCCGCCCGACCCTGGGCGAAGAGTCCGGTCCCCGCCGAACACCAGATCCTTGGCCTGGGTCCGATCACCCTGAGTGTGCATTCGCTCGGCACAACGGAACTCGTCCTGACCAAGATCCTGAACATGCGCCATGTGCGGGAGTACGCTTCGGCGCATGACGGTTCTCCGGCGGCCCATGTTTACGAGATGGGCGGGGGCGGTGCCGGAGCGGAGCTCCATATTGTCGTCGAGCCGGGCCTGCCGCGGGCGCGCCAGGGCGCGGGCAGCGTGCATCATGTCGCGTTTCGTACGACGACGAAGGACTACATGGCGTGGTCGGCCCGGCTGGAGGAGCTCGGCATGCGTTCCAGCGGGCCGGTCAACCGCTTTTATTTTCAGAGTCTTTATTTTCGCGAACCGAACGGCATCCTGTTCGAGATCGCGACCGACGAGCCCGGCTTCACTGCGGACGAACCGCTCGAACGCCTCGGGGAGAAGCTCGCCCTGCCGCCGTTCCTGGAGGGACGGCGCCGGGAGATCGAAGCCGGCCTCAAGCCGCTGGTTTCAGCCTGATTCGGATCGAAGGGGTTCGGGCGGCATTGCGCTCATGCGATAAACAAGGCGCATCGTCGCGGAGCGCGCGACGACCGGCGCAACCGATCAATCCGTGGTCTTTCTTCGACAAGATTTGCGCGGGAAAATGCTTTGCCTCGACGGGCGACCGCCGGTCCACTCGGCGCGTTGGTCGTTCTTTTTCATCTCTGAGGCAGCGGGGAAGGCCGTGAGAATCGGCCACAGTTGCGCTGCGGTATCGCATCAGTCCAGACCTCTATCGCGCCGGTAACACGGCGGGAAAGCCAATCGGGTAGCTCCGGTGAAGGCAGAGGCGAGGCGGCCGGCACGTCCGGCGACACATGCGGAGTCCGAACATCCACCCTCAGGTGCTCACTCGCTCGACGCGGAACTTTTGCGCGCGTCGTTCGCGAAATCTTCATCGCAAAAATGAAGCGTGAGGGCAGCGCTGTGCACCGGATCCCCGGTGGGCGGAGTCTGCTCTTACCTAAAAAATAAGACAGCTCCCATGATCCTGCCCTTGCTATCCCGCCTCGCGGGATGGTCCCTCGTCCTCTGCCTTGCAGCGAACGCGCCGCTCCGCGCCCAATCCGCCGTGGCCGGCAATCCCGCCCCGGTGCTCCCGCTCGACCATTTGGTGGTCTCGGCGGCGCGCCTGCCGCAAGATCCGCTCTATACGCCCAGCAGCGTGAGCGTTCTTTCGCTCCCTGACCTGCAACTGCTGCAAGTCGACACCCTGAAGACCGCGCTCGCGCAGACCCCCGGCGTAATCGTCGTCAGCACCGGAGCGACCGGGGGCCAGACCTCGGTTTTCATGCGCGGCGCCAACGCCGATCAGGTCCTGCTGCTCGTGGACGGCGTGCGCATGAACACGACCGAGGCCAGCTACCTCAATTTCCTGGGCGGGGCCGATCTCGGCGGGCTCGGGCGCGTCGAGGTGCTCCGGGGCGCGCAGAGCACGCTCTACGGCAGCTCGGCCATGGGCGGGGTCATCCTCGCGGAAACCGCCGCGGCCGGCGACGGCGCGCCGTCGGGTGTCGCCATGGTGCAGACCGGTTCGTTCGACACCCTCGGGGCGTCGGTGAGCGTGCGGGGCCGCTCCGGCTGGCTCGGTTACTCCGGCTCGTTTGGCCGCGAGCAGACGGACAACGACCGGCCCAACAATGCGTATAAGCAATCCTCCTACACCGCCCGGCTGGAGGCCGCCGCGGCCCCGACGCTGCTCTTCGGTGTGACCCTGCGCGGTCAACAGGGCGCGTATGATGAGGCCGGATCTCTTTTGTTCGCCGGTGCCGGACGCA
>JAPLTR010000860.1 GCA_026398065.1 Verrucomicrobiota bacterium
AACAATTCCGGTCCGGCCGCCGACGACAGCGCGACCTTGGGTGACGAGGCCGTGGCCGTCCGCGCCGCCGTCGCCTCCATCCCCGCCGACCAGAAGCGCGCTCTCGAACTCGCCTTCTTCAGCGGCCTGACCCAGCAGCAGATCGCCGAAAAACTCTCCGAACCCCTCGGCACCGTGAAGGCGCGCATCCGCCGCGCCCTCCTCAAACTCCGCGACTCGCTCGCGCGCCGGCTATGATCGACGAACGCCACGAGGAACTCGCCGCCCTCTACTCCCTCGACCTGCTCGAGGGCGCCGAGCGCGCGTCCTTCGAGTCCGCGCTCGCGCAGGACCCGGTCCTCCGCGACCTGGTTCGCGATCTCCGCGACAGCTCCGCCTCCCTCGCTCACACGGCCCCCGCGGCCACCCCGCCTGCCGCCCTGCGCGCCCGCGTCCTCGCCACCATCGCCGCAGCTCCGGCCGGCCGCCCCGCTCCGGCCGAGATCATCCGTCCGCCGCTGTCGCTCTTCCGCACCGTGCTGCCGTGGGCCGTCGCCGCGTGCTTTGCCCTCTCCGCCGTCTGGGTCGGCCAGCTCTATCTCGCCGCGACGTCCGAGGCGTCCCTGCTCCGCGACAGCAAACGGGTCACCGAGCTCTCCCTCAAGAGCACCGAGCAGCAGCTCGAGGCCGAGCGCATTCTCAACCGTCGCAAGATCCTCGATACCGAGAAACAGGTCGCCGACACCACCGTCCTCCTCACCGACGCCCGCACCCAGCTCGCCGCGCGCGACGGCCAGCTCGCCACGCTCACCCAGCGCATCGACGCCCTCACCGGCGCCTCCGCCGATCTCGGCCGCCAGCTCGGCGAAGCCCGCGAACGCGTCGCCGCCCTCACCGACCAGCTCAAGCGCGACACCGACCTCGCCAACCTCAAGATCACCGCCCTCGCCTCCCTCCTGAAGGACAACCCGCAGGCCCTCGCCGTCGCCGTCTGGAATCCCGGCAAACAGGAGGGCACCCTCAAGTTCGAGAAACTCCCCGCCCTCGCCCCCAACGAGGACTACCAACTCTGGGTCGTCGACCCGCAGTACAAGGACCCGGTTGACGGCGGCGTCTTCACCGTCGATCCCAAGACCGGCGAAGGCCGCATTGCCTTCCAGGGCAAGCAGCCCATCAAGTCCGTCAACGCCTTCGCCGTCACCCGCGAGCGCAAAGGCGGCGTCCCCAAGGCCGAGGGACCCTTCGTCCTCCTTGGCAAGTAAGGTGGACGGCGACTCCGGGGGCCGTCGTTTGAAACGCTCACGCCCGCCACGTAGACCGCCCGCTCGCGGGCGCTCCCCCTCGCCCACCCCTGGCGTGCGCCTGCGTGGATCTCCGCCCGAACTCCAATCTCCGCACCCCGATCTCCGTTCGATGCCGCCCCCCCGGCGGCGGCACGAATCCCCGCTTGCCCTCCGCCCCCGCGCCGAGAAATCTCTCGGCCGCATGATCATCAAACCCAAGGTTCGCGGATTCGTTTGCGTCACGGCCCACCCCGAGGGCTGCGCCGCGCATGTGCAGGAGTGGATCGACCACGTGAAGGCCAAAGGCCCGATCGCAGGCGGCCCCAAGCGCGTCCTCGTGATCGGCTCCTCCACCGGCTACGGCCTCGCCTCCCGCATCGCCGCCGCCTTCGGCTCCGGCGCCGCCACCCTCGGCGTCTTCTTCGAGCGCCCCTCCGAGGAGGGCCGCCCCGCCACCCCCGGCTGGTACAACACCATCGCCTTCACCAAGGCCGCCCGCGCCGCCGGCCTCTACGCCAAGAATTTCAACGGCGACGCCTTTTCCGCCGACATTAAAAAGCAGGTCCTCGACGCCATCCGCGCCGACCTCGGCCAGGTTGACCTCGTCGTCTACTCCCTCGCCTCCCCCCGCCGCACCCACCCCGTCACCGGCGTCGTCCACAAATCCTGCCTCAAGCCCGTCGGCGCCCCCTACACCAACAAGACCGTCGACACCGACAAGGGCATCGTCAGCACCGTCACGATCGAGCCCGCCAACGAGCAGGAGATCGCCGACACCATCACCGTCATGGGCGGCGAGGACTGGGAGCTGTGGATGAACGCCCTCTCCGAGGCCAAGCTCCTCGGCCCCGGCGCGCAGTCCGTCGCCTATTCCTACATCGGGCCGGAAGTCACCTGGGCCATCTACAAGAACGGCACCATCGGCCTCGCCAAAAACGACCTCGAGCGCGCCGCCAAGCACATCGACTCCCTCCTCAAGCTCAACGGCGGCGGCCGCGCCTTCATCTCCGTCAACAAGGCCCTCGTCACCCAGGCCAGCTCCGCCATCCCCGTCGTCCCGCTCTACATTTCGATCCTCTACAAGATCATGAAGGCCGCCGGCACGCACGAGGGCTGCATCGAGCAGATCCAGCGCCTCTTCGCCACCCAGATGTACAATGGCAACAAGCCCAAGTTCGACGAGGCCGGCCGCGTCCGCGTCGACGACTGGGAGATGCGCCCCGAGATCCAGGCCGCCGTCGCCCAGATCTGGCCCGGCGTCACCACGGAAAATCTCGCCACCGAGACCGACATCGCCGGCTACCGCACCGAATTCCTGAAACTCTTCGGCTTCGGCCTCAAGGGGATCAACTACGAGACCGACACCGAGCCGCACGTGCCGATGCTCTGAGGTTTTCGGACCGGGATGATGGGGAGGACGTCCCTCCGCGACGTCCGCCCACGCCTCCGGTCGGAGCGGCGTTGGGCCGCGACCCACGCTCCTGCTCCCTGTAGGGCGTCTGTCTTGCAGACGCCTTCCCTCGCCTCCCCGCAGAGCGCCCGCCGAACGGACGCTCTTTTTGGAACCACCACCCGCGCGCCCCGTCCCATTCTTCACCCGCATTTCATCGCCGCTTCACCGTCATTTCACCAATCGCTGCTAGCATGCGTCATGTGCCGAATGATTCTTCCTCATGAGTAGCCCGGGCTTTTCTTGGATCACTCCCGTCGTTTTTGTCCGGGACCTCGTGGCCAGCCTGAGGTACTACGAGCGAATCCTCGGCTTCGACCTGAAATGGCAGTGGTCGGAGCAAAATGCGTTTGCGGAGACCGTCCGGCCCACCGCGGCCTGTGTCTATCGCGGCGACTACGGTCTGTTCCTCAACCAGAAGAACCCCTTCGAGGGCGCGGGCCTCGTCTGCCTCAACGTCCGCACGGCGGGCGAGCTCGACTCCCTGTATCGGGAGTTCTCCGCCAGCGGGGCCAAAATCGTCGAACCGCCCCAGGACCGCCCGGTCTGGGGCATGCGCGACATGGTCATCCAGGACCCCGACGGCAACACCTTCCGCATCGGCCTGCCGCTCGAAGGGCCCAAGAAGCTCGCCTGACGTTTCCGGCTTATCGAATCGCCCGCGGGCTTTGCCCTTTGTCCGGCCGACTTTGCCCTGCCGTCGGCGCCTTTGCCTTTCGTCGGCCGCCTGCTCGCAGGCGCTTCAGCGCGTCTGCAGCACTCAACGCTCGCAAGCCCGATATTACGTCAACGTCTGTTGAGGTTTTGACTTCGTGGTAGCCGCGAGCGTGAGCGAGTGGTCATTCGACCGCCGTTGATGTCACGTCCCGACCTCGATCACCCGCACCCCCAGCGCCGCCACCGTCACCGCGCGCCCCACCCGTTCGCCCGTCAGCAAATCCACCCCGGCGAACTTCGCCCCCGCCCCTGCTCCGACGCCGGCCAGCCTCACCCTCGCCGCCTTTGCCCCGTGGTTCATTAAAAACAAAAACCGCGCCCCGTCCCGCTCGCGCAGCGAGACCTCGACGTCCTTCGGCACGCTCGCCATCACCGGCCCGACCTTCGCCCGCGCGCACACGCCGTCGAGCACGCGCGCCAGCTCCGGCGCGTCCAATTTCGTCGCGAGATAGTACGCCGCGCCCTGGCCGAAGGCGTTCGCCGTCAGCGCCGGGCCGCCCGCAAAAAAATCCTCCGCAAACGTCGCCAGCGCCCGTGCGCCTTCGAGGTGGACGACCTCGCACCAGTGCGAGCACGTCGCCACTCTCGTTGGTCCCTTCACCCCGTCCTTCGCCGTCGTTTTCGCAAACCGCACGCGGTTCGTCTCGCCCTCCATCATCGGCGACCACTCCTCGACCCACAGCCCCAGCACGCGCCGCAGATAACCGGGATAGCCGCCCAGCACGATGCGGTCGTTTTCATCCGCGACTCCCGAAAAATACGTCGTGAACAGCACGCCCCCGCGCGCCACGAACTTCTCCAGATTCACCGCATCGTTCTTCGCCAGCAGGTACAGCGCCGGCGCCACCACCAGGTCGTAGTCGCCGAGGTCCGCGCCCGGATGCACGAAATCCACCGCGATGTTCCGCTCGAAGAAATACCGGTGAAACTCCGCCACCGTCGCCGCGTAGTTGATCCGCCCCGGCCGCGAATCCAGCTCCACGCCCCACCACGCGTTCCAGTCCACCGTGATCGCCACCCGCGCCTGTATCCGCGATCCCACGACCGGCTCCAGCCGCGCCAGGTCGGCCCCGAGCGCCTTCACCTCGCGCCACACGCGGCTCTCCGCCGTGCCGCCGTGCGGCACCATCGCGCCGTGGAACTTCTCCGCCCCGCCCTGCGACGCGCGCCACTGGAAGAACATCACCCCGTCCGCCCCGCGCGCCACCGCCTGCAGCGACCACAGCCGCATCACGCCCGGCCGCTTCAGGAGATTCGTCGGCCGCCAGTTCACCTGCGAGGTCACCTGCTCCATCAGCACAAACGGCCGCTCCTTCTTCAGCGACCGCGTCAGGTCATGCCCGCAGGCCGCCGCCGCTTCCGCCGCGTGCCCCGTCGCGGGGTCGGGATACGAATCCCACGCCGTGAAATCAATCTCCCGCGCCCACCGCCAGTGGTCGAGCGGCTTGAAGAACCCCATGAAGTTCGTCGTGATCGGCACCTCCGGCGTCGCCGCGCGCAGGATGTCCCGCTCCATCGTGCACAGCTCCAGAAACGCGTCGCTCATGAACCGCTTGAAATCCACCTGCTGCGTCGGGTTCGGATGATACGGCGCCCGACGCGGCGTGAGGATCTCCTCCCACGAGTAATAATGCTGGCTCCAAAACGCCGTCCCCCAGGCCGCGTTCAACGCCTCCAGCGTCCCGTATCGATTTTTCAACCACCCTCGCCACGCCCGCGTGCTCGCTTCGCCATGACACTCGCTCATGTGGCAGCCGTATTCGTTGTTGATATGCCACGCCGCCAGCGCCGGATGCTTCGCGTAGCGTTTGGCCATCCGCGTCACCAGCGCCGCCGCCAGCCGCCGGTACGTCGGGCTGCACGGCGAGTAGTGCTGCCGCGCTCCCGGATAGTACGGCTTTCCCTCCGCATCGACCGCCAGCACGTCCGGATATTTCGTGGACATCCACGCCGGCGGTGACGCCGTCGCCGTCGCCACGCACGCCAAGATCCCGTTCGCCGCCAGCAGGTCCAGCACGCGGTCAAACCAGCCCCAGTCGTACGTCCGCTCGTTCGGCTGCAACCGCGCCCAGCTGAAGATCCCCACGCTCACGAGGTTCACCCCCGCCTCGCGCATCAGCTTCACGTCCTCGGCCCAGACGGCCTCCGGCCATTGCTCGGGATTGTAATCGCCACCGTAAAAGATCTTCGGGAGCTTCGCGGAAATCATCGTCATGCGAGTCGTCATCCAACGCGTCAGCGAAGCCCGTGTAAAGATTGCCGGAGCCATCGTCGGCGAGACCGGCCCCGGCCTCCTCGTCCTCCTCGGCGTCGCCGCCGGCGACACCCCCGAGGACGGCGAGTGGCTCGCCCAGAAGATCGCCAAGCTCCGCATCTTCCCCGACCCCGCGGGAAACATGAACCTCTCCGTGCAGGAGACCGGCGGCGGCATCCTCGCCATCAGCCAGTTCACCCTCATCGCCAGCACGCGCAAGGGCAACCGCCCCTCCTTCAACGACGCCGCCAAACCCGACCTCGCCCGCCCCCTCTACGAAACTTTTCTCAGCCAGCTCGAAGCCGCCCTCGGCCGCCCCGTCGCCCGCGGCGAGTTCGGCGCCGACATGAAGGTCTCCCTCGTCAACGACGGCCCCGTCACCATCATCATCGACTCCCGCACCCGCGAATAACGCCTCCCTCCGATGCACCTCCCCACGATTCCCTTCTCCCGCTCACCCCGAAAAATCGTTCTCGTTCTCTTAATCGTTCTCGTTCTCCCGCCATTCACCCGCGCCGCGTCCGCACCTCCCGCCACCACCGGCCCTGCGGCCTCCGTCCCCGCCGAAGACCCCCAGCTCGCCTACTTCCGCGACCTCGCCGAGACCCGCAACTACACCCTCGGCCGGCCCGTCTCCCCCAAGCTCACGCCCGACGGCAAGGCCGCCCTCTTCCTCCGCTCCGCCCCCCGCGACCCCACCCTCAAGCTCTACGAACTCGACCTCGCCACCGGCCGCGAGCGCGAACTCCTCACCCCCGCGCAGCTCCTCGGCGGCGCCGAGGAAAACCTCTCCGCCGAGGAAAAGGCCCGCCGCGAGCGCGCCCGCCAGAGCCTCAAGGGCTTCACCACGTATCAACTTTCCAAGGACGGCACCCGCCTCCTCGTCACCCTCTCGGGCAGGCTTTACCTCGTCGCCCGCGCCACGCTCCAGGTCACCGAGCTCCCCGGCCGCGGCTGGATCGACCCGCGTTTTTCGCCCGACGGGCGGTGGATCGCCGCCGCCGGCCCCGACCGCGAGCTCCACGTCATCGACCTCTCCGCCACCCCGCCCACCGAGCGCGCCGTC
>JAPLTR010000017.1 GCA_026398065.1 Verrucomicrobiota bacterium
AAGCCCGCTCGGGGCAGGCCGGCGTGACCACAGGGAGGCCCAGCATGTCGGCATTGATTTGCAGCCAGAGCGGACTGCGCGCGCCGCCGCCCGTGGCGACCACGCTGCGCACTTCCTTGGCGCCCGACCCCGCGCCGAGGACCCGGTGCACGAGCTCGCGATGAGTCGCGGCCACCCGCTCCAAAACTCCCCGCACCGCGGCGCCATGGCCTGCTGGCAGGCCTGTTTTCCAAGCCACCCCCGGAGCGACCTCCGCCGCCAGCAAGAGCAGATGTTCAATCGTCTGGTCAGGGGCGGCCTTCCGCTGGTAGTCCTCCAATTGCCCCGCGCCGTTGGGATCGAAGGCCAGCCGCCAAAATCGCGCGCCGTCCACGTGCCGGCCGTGATAACATCCAGCTTGTGCGGACGGCGTATCCACCAGCGAGAGCGCAGCCAGCACCGTTCCGGTTGAAATACTCAGGTCGGCGAGACGTCCGAGTCCCGAACCGATCGCGGCCGCATGATGGTCAAGCGCGCCGACCGAGAACGGAATTCCTGCGGGCAGTCCGAGCAGGTCACTCGCTCTGGTGGCTGTCCGACCACTGGGCGCGCCCGGGCAGAGGGGACGGGAAAGCCTTTCCTCCTCGATTCCGAACTCCTGCAAAGCCGCGGGCCACCAACGCGCGTGCGCGAGGTCGTAGAGCGCCAGGAAGGCGACCGTGCTGGCGTCGCCCACGCGTTCCCCGGTGAGGGCGAACGCCAAGTAGTCCGAGATCGTCATCACGCGATGCGCCTTCGCCCACAGTTCCGGCTCGTGGCGCATGAACCAGCGCCATTTGGCCACCGCCGTTTGCCCCGAAATGCCTTCGAAGCCGACGGTGTCACGGAACACCTCGGTCTTCGCGAACGCCGACAGCGACGCGTCCACGGGATCGCCCCGCGAATCGACCCACACGATCATCGGCGTGAGCGGCTGGTCGCTCCGGTCCAGCAGCAGAAAGGTGCTCGCTTGGGAAGAATACGATACGCCGGCGATGTCGCCCGGTGTGGCGCCTGCCTGCGCTAGCGCCGCGGCCAATCCGCGTCGCAACGCCGCCCAAAAATCCTCGACTGCCAATTCGCACCGCCCGGGCGCGGGCACCGTTTTGTTGACCGGCTCCCGCGCCAGACCGCGCAGGGTGCCCGCCACGTCGAACAGGCCCACCTTGAAGTATGAGGTCCCGAGATCGATACCAAGGAGCAGGGTCATGGTGGCGATGTCCGCGCTAGCGTTTCCCGATCAGCGCGAGGGTCGCATCCACGATGCGCGGACCATTCTCCGGAGCAAAGATCGCGTTCGTCGCCTCATAGAAGCTCCGCCGCGCCGCCTCCGCCGTGACAATGTACGCCTGGAGCTCTCCGTTCGAGAGCGTGATGACAAAGGTGCCGGGGGCGCGACGCTTCACCTCCAAGGCATACTCGACAAAGAACTCACCCGGCCAACCGACGAACCGCCAATGCCCGATCTCCACGACTTGGATCTCCGCCGGCGAACACGCCGCCACCGCCGCCGCGAGCCGGCCGTCACCCGCGGCCAGCGCCAGTTCGACGGTCTCTTCCGCGCCAAAGACATCGCACTCTGCGGTGCGGACCACGGCGGGTGGTGCACCCTCGTTTTTCACGCGCCCGAAGCGCTCCCGGGCTTGTGTCAGCGCCCAGTGCGCCGATTCCGGCGTCGGCATCTGGCGCGGCGCCAGGTCGACCAGCCGTCTCCGCACCGCGATCGGCACATCGCTCCGATAGGTGATGGCCGGCAGCGCCTCCAGGACCGCCTGCCCCAACAGTTCGCCCAGTCGCCGGGCCTCGGCCAACGTGTTGCCGCGGGTGAAGTGACGCGGGCTTTGATCGCCCGATGCACCGTTGTGATAAAGCACCGGACAGGCCTCGCCGAGCAGCCGCTGCTGGAGAAAGCGGCGGGTGAAATGGGGAAAATCCCCGCTGACCAAGGTCGAATCCTCGTGGAGCACCGTCGGGTGCATGGCATAGACGAGCAGGCCTGCGATCATGATCTGTCCGTCGCGCGCGCGCACCAGCAGCACCGGCACTTCTGCAGCGGCGGGACCGGCCGGATCGTGCCGGTTGCCGCCAACGCCCTGCGCCCATGCCACCACCAATCCGCACTCCGCCGGCCGCGCCGTCTCGACCGCATTGCGCGCCGCCTCGACCATTTTTCCTCGGGCGAATGCGAGGTAGGCGGGGTCGGCCCTCGGCACCGTCGGGTCGGCGGCGTTGCTGACGTGATCGACCATCACCGGCCCCGAATGCGTGTGCGTGGCCGTAATCAGGATCGCCTCCTCCGGCACTCCGGTCTCCGCCGTGACATAGAGAAAGATGCTCTGTGGCGGGGTGAGGTCCGTGACCGCCGCACCGGCCAGCAATGCGGATGAGGGTAAATCGGTGGAGGCAGTCATCGCGATTTTCGGGTCAGCCTGAGTGTCGGCGCCGGAGAGTAAATGTTATTTTATGTTAGAATATAACTTTTATTGACATTTTCTAACATCCATCGCCAGCCTCCTCCGCGTGAAGAATCTCCCCTCCGCCGCACGCCAGGCGAAAATCCGCGACCGCTTTTCCGAGAAACCGGGCGTGTCGATTGGCGAGTTGGCGCAGGAATTCGGAGTGAGCGAGATGACGATCCGCCGCGACCTCGCCGCGCTTGAGGCCAAGTCCCACATTCAGCGCACCCACGGCGGCGCGATGCTGACGGAGCGGATGATGCTGGAGTTCGACTATCGTGACCGGCGCGCGATCAACCGGGCTGCCAAGTGCGCCATCGCCGCCGAGGCACGCAAACGGGTCCAGCCCGGCCAGCGGCTCATTCTCGACACGGGCACGACGACCCTCGAACTCGCGGCCTTGCTGAAGGACGGCGAAAATCTCACGGTCATCACGCCCAGCCTCGCGGTCGCCTCGGAGCTCCAGCACGCCGCCGGCGTCGAGGTCATTTTGCTCGGTGGCGTCATCCGCCGCGGCAGCCCGGATCTCACCGGACCAGCCACGGAACACTGTCTCGAACTCTTTGCCGCCGACATTGCATTTCAGGGCGCCGACGCCATTGGGCTCGACGGCTCGATCTACAATTCCGACCTCCGCCTCGCCCGCGTCGATCAGCTGATGCGGCGCGTCGCCACGCGCAGTTGCGTCCTCGCGGACCACACCAAGATCGGCCACACCGCCCTCGCCCGCTCCGGGACTCTGGCCGACGTCGACACTTTCATCACCAACCGAGGCGCACCCGCCGAGGCGTTGAAGCGGTTCGCCAAACTCGGCACCGAAGTGGTGGTCGTTTGAATTTTCTCCCATGAGCACCTCGACCCTCGAAACGTTTTCCACCCTCGCATGGGGCCGCGTCGATCTCGCGCGCGTGCCTCACGTCCCCGTCCCCGCACCGGGGCCGAGGTCCCGGCACTTCCACGACCGCTGCACGAAGCACTTCAAGGGTCTCAGCAGCCAGGTGAAGCTCTTCCCGGTCGCGTTCGAGTCCGGCCGCGGGTGCGTGCTCCGCGACGTCGACGGCAACGACTACATCGACTTCTCCTCCGGCATCTACGTCACCACCCTCGGACACTGCCACCCGAAGATCAGCGAAGGCATCGCGAAAGCCGCCTCGACGCTGATGAACGCGCATGATTTCACCACGCCGATCAAGACGGAGCTGATGGAGAAGCTCGCCTCGGTGCTGCCCGGCGACCTCAACGGCTTTCAACTCTACGACTGCGGCACCGCCGCCGTGGAGGCCGGCATCCGCGTGTTGCGCGCGGCGACCGGAAAGCACGAGACGGTCAGCTGCTTCAACGATTTTCACGGCAAGACCTATGGCGCCGTCTCGCTCGGGCACATCCGCTCGCATGTCTACGGGGCCGTCCGCGCGCCCGGGGCGCACATGGTGCCGCGACCCGACACCTACCGCCCGACGTGGACGAAGCCCGACGGTACGATCGACACCGACAAGTACATCGAGTTTTACGGCCAGTACCTCGACAAGGGCACGATCGGTGCGGTCGCCGGCTTCGTGCTCGAACCGATCCAGGGCTGGGGCGGCTCCGTGATGCCGCCGGACGACTTCTTCCCGAAGCTCCGCAAGTTCTGCGACGACCGGAAAATCCTCCTCATGGCTGACGAGGTCCTGACCAGCTGGGGCCGCACCGGCAAGTTCCTCGCAATGGAGCATTGGGGCGTCGTACCCGATGTGGTCACCCTGGGAAAAGGGTTCGGCAACGGCTTCCCGGTCACCTGCGTGGCCGTGCGGGAACCCTTCA
>JAPLTR010000791.1 GCA_026398065.1 Verrucomicrobiota bacterium
GCTCTGCGGCCGACGCCACCGCCAAGGCCAGGGTAAGGGCGACTGCATGCGCGCGGGGTCGGAAGCTCACAGGGGAAACAGCATGCGATTCCCGGCGGGGCGCAAGCTCTCAACCTCCCTCCGGTGTCCTTCCTCCTCGACGCCCCGGCCGCCCCGCGTTCTCCTTGGGACCTACCCTATGAGCGCCCCCAACTCCCGCCGTGATTTTCTCCGCACCGTGGCCAGCGTCGGTGCCGGTCTTGCCCTCGCCGATTCTCTCCGCGCCGCCACTCCGCCCGCGCCCGGCCCGGGTGCGGTCGGCCTGCGTGCGCCCGCGCTGGAACGCGTGCGGGTCGGCATTATCGGTCTCGGCGCCCGCGGGGGCGGCCACCTCGGCACGTTGCTCACGCTTGACGGGGTCGACATCGTGGCCCTCTGCGACAACCACCCGCCTACCCTCGCCAAGGCCTTCGCCCGCGTCGCCAAGGCCAAGCGTCCCGAGCCCGCCTCCTACGGCAACGGCGACAACGACTGGAAGCGCATGCTGGAGCGCAAGGACATCGACATCGTCTTTGTCGTGACGCCGTGGCACCTCCACGCCCCGATGGGCGTGGCGGTGATGCTCGCCGGCAAACACGCCTTCATCGAGGTGCCCATCGCGCTCACCGTCGAGGAGAACTGGCAGCTCGTCGACACGGCGGAACGGACGCAGCGCCACTGCATGATGCTGGAAAACACCTGCTACGGCCGCGAGGAGCTCCTCTGCCTCAATCTCTGCCGCACCGGCGTGCTCGGCGAACTCCTCCACGCCGAGGGCGCCTACATCCACGACCTGCGCTCGCAGATGAACGAGGTCGAGCATGGCACCGGCTCGTGGCGCACGCCGCACTACGCGAAGCGCAACGGCAATCTCTACCCCACCCACGGCATCGGCCCGGTCGCCCAGTATCTCGGCGTCAACCGCGGCGATCGCTTCGACTATATCTCATCGGTCTCCTCGCCCGCGCGCGGCCGGGAGCTCTACGCAAAGAAAAAATATCCGGCCGATCACCGCTGGAACAAGGAGCTCACCACCTGGACCGGCGGCGATATCAACACCTCGATCATCAAGACCGTGCGCGGGCGTTCGTTGATGATGCAGTGGGACGAGACCTCTCCGCGTCCCTACACCCGCCTCAACCTCATCCAAGGCACTAAGGGGACGTTTGCGAGCTACCCGAACCGGCTTGTGATCGAAGGGGAGACGCCGAGCACCCACACCTGGGTCGAAGGCGAGAAGCTCGAGCCCTATCTCGCCAAATACGAGCACCCGCTCTGGAAGAAGATGGGCGAGCTCGCGAAAGCCAATGGCGGCCACGGCGGGATGGATTTCATCATGCTCTGGCGCGTGATCACCTGCCTCCGTCAGGGCGAACCGCTCGATCAGGATGTCTATGACGGCACCAGCTGGTCCGTGCTCAGCCCGCTCACCGAGTGGTCCGTTGCGCACCGCAGCCAGTCGGTGGACGTGCCGGACTTCACACGCGGACGTTGGGAGAAGACCCCGCCGCTTGGGATTGTTTCGTAACGCCGGGTCGCTAGATTACTTCGCCGTCTTGGGCAGCAACGGTGCGAGGCTCGCCACCACGGCGTCGGCGAGCTGTTCGTAACCGTCCTTCGTGAAGTGCACGTTTTTCGGCAGCTGAACGGCCGACTGTCGCGACACGACGAGGGCGTGCAAGTCATCCACCACCACGCCGGTCTCCTTCATCATGCGCACGGCGGCTTCGTTGTAGCGGATCTCGTCGTGCTCGACGCGCCCCAGCGTGCCCGCGGGCACCGGCGTGGTCGTGGCAAAGACGAGGGTGGCGCCCGTTTTTTTCAAACGGGCGACGAGCTCCCGGAGGTTCCTCTCGTAGTCGGCCACCGACGCCACCTGCTTTCCCTGGTCCGGCGGCACGTATTTGCCGGCGGCGTCGAGATACTTCAGATCGTGCAGGCCAAAATTGAAATGGATCACGTCCCATCTGCCGTCCCCGAGCCACTTGTCGAGGGACTTCACGCCGCGCGCGGTGTCGCCGCAGTTTTCGGCCGGCCGGTGGACATTGGCCTTGCCCGCGAGCCGGACGCGCACCGGCAGGGTGTAACCGATGGAGATCGAGTCTCCGAGCAGCAGCACCCGGGGCAGCCCCGCGACATCGGTGACCGGCGCATAGGCGGGATCGGGCGCCTTTTTCTTCGGGGCCGGGGTTTGCGCCACAGCGCCGGCGGCGGAAAGGAGAAGGGCGAGGCCGAGAAAGGAGCGGCGGAGAAGTTTCATGGGGCGGGCGCGACGGCGCGGAACGAAGCTTGGCGTCGCGCGTCCGCATGGCAACCGGAAGTGCAACGCGATGCAGCGTTGCTTCGCCGACGGTCGGGTGGCACAAAGCGGGGATGAACCGGCCATCCGCACGGAGGTTTTTGAAGCGGTTTTTTCTCGCGGTGCCGCTGATGGCCGCCGCGCACCTGACGGCGGCGGAAAAGCCGGACCGGGTGCCATTTTCCGACGGCGAGGACGCCGCGAGGCGCTACGCGGCGGCGGACTGGCGCCTGATCTGGGGCGATGAGTTCGACCGGGCCGGCGCGCCCGACCCGGCGAAGTGGGATTTTGAATACGGCCGCCTGCGCAACCACGAGGCCCAGTTCTACACCCGGGGACGGCCCGAAAATGCGCGGGTCGAGGGCGGCCAGCTGATCATCACCGCGCGCCGGGAACCGTGGTCCGGAGCCGACTACACGGCGGCAAGCGTCGTCTCGCGGGGAAAGTTTTCCTTTTGCTACGGCCGGGTGGAGGTCCGGGCGAAGCTTCCGACGGGGCGAGGCACCTGGCCCGCGCTGTGGATGCTGGGGGAAAGCAAACGGGGCGTCGGCTGGCCGAAGTGCGGCGAGATCGACCTCATGGAAAACGTCGGCTTCGATCCGGACCGCGTGCACTTCACCATCCACACCGGCGCGTTCAACCACGTGCAAAAAACCGGCGTGGGCCGCGCGATCACCGTGCCGCGGGTGGCGGAGGATTTTCACACCTACGGCCTCCTCTGGAACCCGGAGCGGCTGGAGCTCTTCTTTGACGGGAAGAAGGTGCATGAATTTCGCAACGACGGGCAGGGCGTGGACCACTGGCCGTTCGATGCACCGGCCTACCTGCTGATGAATTTCGCCGTCGGGGGCGATTGGGGCGGGCAGAAAGGGATCGACGCGTCGATTTTTCCCCAGGAATTCCGCATTGATTATGTGCGCGTGTGGCAGCGGTGAGCCGCGCGAATACCTCGGGAGTTCGCGTGGTTCCTCGGTGACGAAATTTTGCCGGTCCTGCTATCATTTCACCCAGGCTTTCGTCGCCCCCACCCCATGAACAAAAACCTCCAATTCCACCTCCGCGCGGAGGAAATGCCGACCCACTGGTACAATTTGCTTCCGGATTTTCCGGAACCGATGCCTCCACCCTTGCACCCGGGCACGAAGCAGCCGGTGGGCCTCGCAGACATGACCGCGATCTTTCCGGAGAATCTCGTCATGCAGGAGATGAGTCCCGACCGGTACATCGAGATTCCGCAGGAAGTGCGTGAGGTCTACGCGCTCTACCGGCCGACACCCCTGCTGCGCGCGGTCCGGTTGGAGAAGACGCTGCAGACCCCGGCGCACATCTACTACAAGTACGAGGGCGTGAGCCCGGCGGGCAGCCACAAGCCCAACACCGCCATTCCCCAAGCCTATTACAACAAACTCGCGGGTACCAAGCGGCTCGCGACGGAGACCGGCGCCGGCCAGTGGGGCTCGTCGCTCGCGATGGCGTGCAGTGTGTTCGGACTGGAATGCAACATCTACATGGTGAAAGTCAGCTTTCACCAGAAGCCGTATCGGAAGCTGCTCATGCAGACCTACGGCGCGACGGTGCATGCGAGCCCCAGTACGGAGACGGAGTTCGGCCGCAAGGTTCTCGCCGCCGATCCGGACAGCAACGGGAGCCTGGGCATCGCCATCAGCGAGGCGATCGAGGACACGGTAAAGACTCCCGGCACGAAGTACGCGCTCGGCAGCGTGCTGAATCACGTCTGCCTGCACCAGAGTGTGATCGGCGAGGAAACCCTCCGACAGATGGCGATGGCGGGCGAGTCACCCGACGTCATCTTCGGCTGCGCGGGCGGCGGCAGCAATTTCGCGGGCATCGCGTTTCCCTTCGTGCGCGAGAAGATTGCCGGGCGAGCGAAGTGCCGCATCGTCGGAGTGGAGCCCGCCTCGTGCCCCTCGCTGACGAAGGGCGAACTGCGCTACGATTTTGGTGACACCGCGGAGACCACACCCCTGATGATGATGTACACGCTCGGACACCAGTTCATGCCGCCGAGCATCCACGCGGGCGGCCTGCGCTACCACGGGATGGCGCCGATGGTGAGCCACTGCAAAAAGCTGGGATTGATCGAGGCGGTCGCCGTGCCGCAGATGAAGGTTTTCGCCGCCGGCGTGCTCTTTGCGCGCAGCGAAGGCCTCGTGCCTGCACCTGAATCGTCCCACGCGATCGCCGCCGTGATCGACGAAGCGATCAGGTGCCGCGAGGAAAACCAGAAACGCGTCCTCGTCTTCAACCTCAGTGGCAACGGCCTGCTCGATCTCGCCGCCTACGAGTCGTATCTCACGGGGAAAATGCACGAAACCGGCAACGACGACTAGAGCCAAAAGGGCGGTCAGCCGAATGCTCCCCGATAGGAGACAAGTCGCAGGATCTTTCGTTAGCGCACCACACCCATTGGAAACGAAGAAGCCCGGTGTGACCACCGGGCTTCCTTGAATTGGCAGAGGTGTTTCGCCTTACGGCAGGTCCGTCGACCCCATCAGGTAGCGGTCGCATTCGCGGGCGGCGCCGCGGCCCTCGTTGATCGCCCAGACTACGAGGCTCTGGCCACGGCGGCAGTCACCGGCGGCAAAGACGCCCTTGATGCTCGTCGTGTACTTCTCGTGCTCGGCCTTGATGTTCGAGCGCGGGTCGGTCTCGAGGCCGATCTCCTTGATGAGCGCCTGCTCGGGCCCGAGGAAGCCCATCGCGAGCAACACGAGTTGAGCGGGGCGGGTCTGTTCGGTGCCGGGCTGCTCCTTCGGGATGAACTGGCCCTTTTCGTTCTTTTCCCACTTGATCTCGACGGTCACGAGCGACTGCAGGTTGCCCTGTGCGTCGCCGATGAACTTCTTCACCGTGGTGAGATAGACGC
The DNA here is from genome assembly GCA_026398065.1 of Verrucomicrobiota bacterium. Lineage (GTDB taxonomy): Bacteria > Verrucomicrobiota > Verrucomicrobiia > Opitutales > Opitutaceae > GAS368. The sequence goes on from JAPLTR010000791.1 coordinate 5,205, forward strand.
GGGGATCGGCGCCGAATTTCGCGGCGGCCTCCTCCTGACCGTAGTCCATCTTGTAGGTCTTGGGCCACTCGGGCCAGGGATTGTCGGCCGTGCGCTCGAGCGGCGGCTTGGGCAGGATTTCGATCTGGACGACGCTCTTGCAGCCGTGGCGCATGGACGTGCCCACGCAGTCGGTGCCGGTGTCGCCGCCACCGATCACGATCACGTGCTTGTCCTTGGCGTGAATCGGCGCGTGTTCGGCGCCGCCGTTGAGAACCGCCTTCGTATTGGCGGTGAGGAACTCCATCGCGAAGTGGACGCCCTTGAGGTTTCGGCCCTCGATCGGGAGATCGCGCGGCTGAGTGGCGCCGGTGCAAAAGACGGTGGCGTCGTATTCCTTGAGGAAGATCTGCGG
>JAPLTR010000170.1 GCA_026398065.1 Verrucomicrobiota bacterium
TCCTTGACCGCGATCCGGATCGTGCGCGGCCCCAGCCGGGCGCCCATTCTGACCGCATCGCGCAGGAACAAGCCCTCGGCCCGGGCCAGCCGCACGACGGTGTCGGCCTCGGGGCTGTTCGCCGGCAGGTGGCAGAGCAGGAAGTTGGCGATGCCGGGCAGCACGTCCCAACCGAGTGCGCTCAGCTCGGTGGCGAGCGCCACGCGCAGCATGGCCGTCTCCGCGTAACGTGCGGCATAGTAGTCCGGGTCCTGCAGCGCGCGGACGGCCGCGACCTGCGCCGGCAGGCCGACGATCCAGGGTGGCGTGATGGCTCGCAAAGCCTCGAGCTGGTGCGGCCCGGCGCAAAGGTAGGCGGCGCGGGCGCCGCTGAGGGCATAGACCTTGGACATGGATTTCGCGACGATCACGTTCTCCGACGCGGCGGCAAACCGCTCGAGCGACTGGTCCGCCCCCGCATACTCCACGTAAGTCTCGTCGACCCAGATGCGGGTATGCCAGGGAGTGGCGCGCAGCAGGGCCTCCAGCTTGCTGCGCGGGACATGCCGGCCGGTCGGGCTGTTGGGGTTTACCAGGGCGACGAGGTCGTAGTCGAGCGACAGCGCGGCCCGGAGTTTGACCAGGTTGACATCGTAGCCGGAGGCGTGGTCCAGCGCGAGCCGGTCGACGGTGCAGCCAATGACTTTTTCCAGGACATGGGCATACTCGCCGTAGGTCGGATCAAGGATCAGGACGCGCGAGTCGGGTGTGAGCCAGTGGCGGAAGGCGCGGAAGATCAGGTCGGAGGAGCCGGCGCCGGGCAGGATGTTTTCGGGGGCGACACCGCGCACGGCGGCGAGGGTCCCGATCAATCCCTCGCAGGCGGTCGGCGGCGAGGTGCGCAGCAGCCACGGCAGGTGGGCACCGAGCGTGTCGGTGACCCCCGGTGCGGGCGGGAACCAGGCATCGAGCACGTCGGCGTTGATGATGTCGTGCCGGCGTTCGAGGTTTTCAAACCGCTCGCCGATGGCTGAGAAGAACGCGCCGCCGTGAAAACAGCTGGCGGGTTGGCGGAAGGGGAAGGGCAGCCGCCAGGCGGTGCGGGCCTCGAGCCGGGCGAGCACCGGAGAGAACCCCGCCGAGTGCCGGCGCAGGTCGCTGATGGTGCCGAGCACCAGGTCGTAGGTGACGGCCCCGGATTGGGTGGAGAGCCCGACCGGCTCCAGCCCGACGCGGCGGTAGAGGTCCATGACCTCGCGGCGACCGATGCCGACGATGCGCGTGCCGCCATGGGCCTCGACCCAGCGGTAGGCGGCATACATGAGCAGCGTGGCGAGTTCGCGGCCGCGGTGCGGCTGCAACACGGTGAGGAGGCGGACCTCGTAGAGTTTGTCGTCGAAGGTGAACGGCAGGCCGGTCCGCGCGAAATATTTGTCGATGGAGAACGACGGTGCGCGCGGCGGCGTGATGCTGACAAACCCGGCGATCTCGCCGCCGATGCGGGCCGTGAGGTAGAGGTTCACGGCGTCAAGCGCGTCGCGCAGGGTGCCCGTGTGGTTGACGGCATGCTGGCCGAGTTCACGGGCATAGATCTCATGGCGCAGGCGGAAGATTTCCTCGCGGTCCTCCGCGTCGGCCAGGCCGAGCACGAAGGTGGTGCCGTGGTCCGGGAAAGCATACACTTGGGCCGGGCCGGATGCCGTGGAAGAGAGATGGTTCATGGCGGAGGGGAAGGTTTACGCGGTTGCGGCCGGGCAGGCCTTCTTGAGCAAGAAGTGGGTCGGCAGGTAAACCAGGCCGATGAGCGCCGCGAT
>JAPLTR010000668.1 GCA_026398065.1 Verrucomicrobiota bacterium
ACGTGGGAATGCCGGTGTGCTGCAGGGCGGTGTTGGCGCTCATCATGAGCGCGGCCTGCTGGGCCTTGGCGTTGAAGGTGGCGTTGAGGACGACGCCGCCATTCACGCCGGCGAGGGCGCGGAAGAAATTGATGCGGAGGAGCACGGCGTCCTTGAACGCGGCGGAAGTGTCGCCGGCGGCCGCGAGGGCGGAGGATGCGGTGTAGTTGCCGGTCCAGCCGAGGGGGACGTTTTCCGAGGCGGAATAGATGGCGCGGTAGAACTGGCGCACCTCCTCGCGGCTGGCGGGATTGACCGTGAGCGGCGTCGTTGCGGCGGCCGTGCGAGGCGTGAGCTGCGACTGGGCGCGGAGGGCGTCGAGCTGGACAGGGGTCGGCGCCGTAGGCTGGGCCGGGAGAGGGGCGGAGGCGAGTAGCAGTGTGACCGCGAGGGCGAAGGCAGGCGCGGTGAAGACGCCCGCGCGGCGCGGGGAAAGGAGTGGGGGACCCATGGGGAGCAGGGTGCGCGGATGCGGGCGCGGCGCAAGCGGCGCGTGCCGGGCCGGTGGCAACGCGAGGGGCCGAGCGGTGGCGTTCCACCTCAACCCCGCGGCGTGGCATGGGGCCGGCTCAGGGGACTTCGTAAACCTCGACGAGGGCGATGCCGGTGGCGCCGACGGCCTCGGCGACGACGGTGTAGCTGCCGGGGGCGAGGGTCGCGACGAGGGCGGCGTCCTTGCTGCCATTGGCGAAGAAGAAGGCACCCGACCGGGCGGCGAGCAGGTTGTGCGCGAGGCCGTTGGCGGAGGCGCTCCAGTTGTCGTTTTCGGCGACCTTGACCGGACCGGAGAAGAGGGTGAGGCGAGGATCGGCGACGGCACCGGGGAGGCTGAAATCGGCGGCGAGCGTGGGGCCGACGGCGCGAACGAGGACGGTCTTCGACGCGGTGCCGGCGATGACGAAGCCGACGGTGAGGCCGGAGCCGAGGGGCTTGAGGACGGAGAGATTGACCAGGCGGGGCGACGACGGGAGAACGGCGGCGGCGGGGGTGGCGTCGTAGATTTCGGCGAGCACGGTGCCCGGGCCGGTGCCGGAGACGCGCACGGATTTGTCGCCGGGCGGATTGGTGGCGACGTAAACCGAGGCGTCGCGCGACGTGGCGGAGGCAAACGAGAAGGCGCCGACCTGCGCGGAGACGGCGCGCACGACGGCGTCGCCGGCCCAGTCGTTGTTTTCCGCGGTCCTCGTCAGGCCGGAGAAAAACTCGAGGCGTGGATCGGTGAGCAGGTCGGAAAGACCGAAGGCCGCGAGCGACGGGCCGGTGGCGCGGGCGAGGAGGGCCAGGGGACCGGACGCGCCCGCCCCACCGACGACGGTGCCGAGGGTGAACGTGTCGCTGGCGCCGCCGAGAGAAGAGAGGACGGACAAATTGATCAGGCGGCTCGGGGGCACGCCGGGATCGGTTTGCGCGGTGAGGATCGAACTGGCGCTGAGATAGTCGCCCGAGGCGGTGGTGATGCGGCACGCGTAGGCGCCGCCGTGGGCGACGGTCGCATCGACGACGAGCAGGCTTTGCAGCGTGGCGCCCGGCACGGGAGTGCCGTTGCGGAGCCACTGGAAGGCGGAGGCGGGGAGCGCGGGCACGGCGTCGAGCATGAAGACGCCGCCGACCGGGAACGTCGCGGCGGCGGGGGAGACCGTGACGGCGGGGGTGAGGAGGAAGGCGTGCAACGAGGAGGAGGCGGTGCCGGACGTGACGTAGCTGCCCGCGCCCGTGATCTGGCCCGCGTCGTTGATACCACTGGCAAACCACAACGTGGCGAACCCCGAGGGCGCTGGGGTGGAGCCCGGCGGGGGCGAGACGAGGGAATTGAGGTCCACCGTGACCCCCGCTTCATAGAGGAAAGGGCGCGGCGACGGCGTCATGTAGAAGCCGATGATTTGTCCGCGGGCATTGATGCCGTAGGCGCGCATGTCGGTGGTGCCGGCCGGGATGGTCGGCAGTTCGCTCATCTGCCCGGAGGAATAGAGGAAGGCGCGATTGACCCCGTCGGCGCGGGCACTGAAGCCGACGATCTGGCCGGCGGCATTGACCGCCTCGGCGGAACTGCTCGGCCCGCCGAGAGTGCCGAGGTCGCGCATCTTGCCGTTCTCATAGAGAAAGGCGTGGCGCGGAGTGGTCGTGGTGTTCGAGTAACCGACGATCTGGCCAGCGGCGTTGATGGCGCGCGCGGCGCCCGTGGTCGTCGTGGAGCCGAGATTGATCACGGTGGTGCCGTCGAAGAGGATTGGCCGGGAGCCGCTCTCACCCGCCATGACACCGGCGGAGTTGATGCCGTAGATAGCGGTCGTCGCGGGGCCGACGGCCAGCGGCCCGTCCGGGCCAAAGACCACACCGTGGCGACGGCTGAACGAGGCGGTGCCGGAAGCACTGAAGACCATGGTCCCGCTGGAGCCGACCACGACGCCGGCGTCATTGAGGCCCCAGGCTTTGCTCGCCGGGTCGGTGGCGAGAGAACCGAGTTCAGTGAACACGCCGTTTTTCCAACTGACGGCGCGGATGAGGGTCTGGGTGGCGTTGGTCTGCCAGAGCGCGACCTGGCCGGAGGCGTTGATGGGGATGAGGTCGTAGGGATCCGTTCCGTACGAGCCGCCGAGGGGACCGAGGTCCGTAGTGAGGAAGCGCGGCTGGGCGGAAAGAGGGAGGAGCAAGACGGCCAGGAGGGCGACGCCGAGCAGGGGTCGTGACAGGAAGCGCATGGCGGACGGGGTGAAAGCGAAGCGGACCGAACCAAGCTAGAGCACGA
>JAPLTR010000914.1 GCA_026398065.1 Verrucomicrobiota bacterium
TGAGCTATCCGGAGATGGTGAAGCTCGCGGGCGCGGTGCCGAAGTTCGTGCTCGCCGACGACCGCACCGGTTTCCGCCTGACGCCCGCGATGGTCGAGTCGGCCATCACGCCGCGGACCCGGCTCCTGATCCTGAACTCGCCGTCCAACCCGACCGGCGCGGTTTATTCGCGCGCGGAACTTCAGGCGATTGTCGCCGTCGCGCTGCGGCACAACCTCTACATCCTCTCCGACGAGATGTATGAACATCTCATATACGACGACGCGAAGCCGACCTGCATCGCGACGTTCAGCAAGGAGGTCGAGGCCCGCACGATCACGGTCGCCGGCTTCTCCAAGACCTACGCCATGACTGGCTGGCGCATCGGCACCACGCTCGCGCCGGCGCCGATCGCCAAGGCGATCTCGGAACTGCAGAGCCAGATGTCCTCCAACGTCACGACGTTCGCCCAGTACGGCGCGCTCGCGGCGCTGAAGGAAAAGGAAAAGACCGCCGCGTCGCTGAAGACGATGATGACGGCCTTCGACCGCCGCCGGAAATTCCTCCACGCCGAGCTCAACAAGATCCCCGGCATCACCTGTCTGCTCGCCGAGGGCGCGTTCTACCTCTTCCCGAACATTTCGAGCTTCGGCCTCAAGGATCTCGATTTCTGCAACCGCCTCCTCGACACCGAGAAGGTCGCTGCCGTCCCCGGCAGCGCGTTTGGCGCCGAGGGCTACCTGCGCCTCAGCTACGCCACGAGCGACGAGACGATCAAGAAGGGCGTCGACCGCCTGGCGCGCTTCTGCGCCACGCTGAAAAAGTAAGGGCCCGCCTCCGGCTTTCGCTGCGCCACCTTTGCGGGTGGCGCATTTTTTTTGGCCCGAGGAAATGTCACCCGACGAGCGTGAGCACGATGCCCGCGAGGACGCCGAGCACGGCCGGGAGCTTTTGTCGGCCATTCACTTCTCCGAAAAACAGCAGCCCGCCGGCAAACGCCACGAGCGTGCCGCCGCGGCGCAGGCTGGAGACGAGCGAGATCAGGGCATCCGGGTCGCGCAGCGCGCTGAAATAGACGAAGTCCGCGATCAGCAGCGCCGCCGATACGCCCATCACGCTCCAGCGCCAGTGAAACTCGTGGCGCGTCCACCAGCGCAGTTTCCAACCGATGACGAGCGGGAGGAAGAGGAGCGCGAGATAGATCGAGAACCACGCCTGCACGGTCGAGGCCGCGAAGCCGGAGCGCCCGAGTAGAAACTTGTCGTAGAGGCCGCTGGCCGCCCCGAGCAGCGTGCCGGCGAGGAGCCACCCGACCCATTTGTCGCGATGGAAGTGAATCCCTTCGCGCGCCCCCGCGAACGAGAGTCCGAGGAAGGAGGCCAGCGTGATCACGATGCCGAGGCCCTCGAGCCAGCTCGGGCGCTCGCCCAGCACGAGCACCGCGCCGAGGAGCGTCCACATCGGGCCGGTGGCCCGGACCGGCGAGGCCAGCGACACCGGCAGGTGCTTGATCGCAAAATAACTGCAGACCCACGAGGTCGCCACGAGCGCGGACTTGCCCAGCAGCAGCAGGTGCTGGTGGCCGGACAGCGGGGCGACGAGCAGCGCGGCCGGCAGCGTCCCGGGCGCGGTGTGGGCCACGGTCAGCAGCAGCGTCCAGACGGTGGCGCTGCAGACATTGGCGAGGAACAGCACGGGCAGCACGGCGTTGTCGCGCACGGCGTGCTTGGTCCCGAGCTCATAGAACCCGAGGAACAGCGCGGACAACAGGCTGGCGGCGATCCAATGCATGAAAGGGCGAGGTGTGACGCTCCCGGCCGGATCCGGCAAGGAGACATTGGGCGGGGGCCCGGGGTCTCCCGGCCGGGTGACGGCGCAGAATTCTCTTCGCGTCGGCCGCGGAGCTGTTAGGTTGCGGCCCATGCCCCGTCATCGCGCCGTCAACCCCTGACGCCCGGTCGTCTTGTCCGCCGTGCT
>JAPLTR010000929.1 GCA_026398065.1 Verrucomicrobiota bacterium
CGGTCCTCGGCGAGCTCGATGCTCTCGGGCGAGGTGCCGATCACGTTGACGCCGTTTTTCTTGAGGGCGGTGGCGAGGTTGAGCGGCGTCTGGCCGCCGAACTGCACGATCACGCCGTCGCACTTCTCCTGCTGATAGATCTCCAGCACGTCTTCGAGCGTGAGCGGCTCGAAGTAGAGGCGGTCGGAGGTGTCGTAGTCGGTCGAGACGGTCTCGGGATTCGAGTTCACCATCACGCTCTCGTAGCCCATCTCGCGGAGCGCGAAGCTCGCGTGGACGCAGCAGTAGTCGAACTCGATGCCCTGGCCGATGCGGTTGGGACCGCCGCCGAGGATCATGATCTTCTTCTTGCCGCTCGGGGCCATGACCTCGTTCTCGTCGCCGTAGCTGGAATAGTAATACGGCGTGAACGCCTCGAACTCCGCGGCGCACGTATCGACGAGGCGGTAGGTGGTGTTGATGCCGCGCTGCTTGCGGTCGGCGCGCACGGTCGCGAGATCGCTCTTGAGGATGTGCGCGAGCTGCACGTCGGAGAAGCCGAACTGCTTCGCGCGGCGCAGGGCGTTCGTGTCCACGCTCTTCAGCGTCTGCTTCGACAGCTCCTGCTCCATCACGAAGATCTCGTGGAGCTGCGTGAGGAACCAGCGGTCGATCTTCGTGATGTCAAAGATGCGGTCAACCGAGTAGCCGGCCTTGAAGGCGTGGCGGATGAAGTAGACGCGCTCCGCGTTGGGCGTGCCGAGCTTGGCGTTGATCACCTTCTCCTCGACGGGCTCGTCGTGGCCGTGCTTGCCGCCGCCGCCGAAGCCGCGCGCGCCGGTCTCCAGCGAGCGCAGGCACTTCTGCATCGACTCCTTGAAGGTGCGGCCGATGGCCATCGCCTCGCCGACCGACTTCATCGCGGAGGTGAGCGTGGAGTCGGCGTCGGGGAACTTCTCGAAGGTGAAGCGCGGGATCTTCGTCACGACGTAGTCGATCGTGGGCTCGAAGCTCGCGGGCGTGAGGCGCGTGATGTCGTTGCGCAGCTCGTCGAGCGTGTAGCCGACGGCGAGCTTGGCGGCGATCTTCGCGATGGGAAAGCCCGTGGCCTTCGACGCGAGCGCGGAGCTGCGCGAAACGCGGGGGTTCATCTCGATCACGACCTGGCGGCCGGTGTCGGGATCGATGGAGAACTGGATGTTGGACCCGCCGGTCTCGACGCCGATCTCGCGGATGACGGCAAACGACGCGTCGCGCATCGTCTGGTATTCCTTGTCGGAGAGGGTCATCGCCGGGGCGACGGTGATGGAGTCGCCCGTGTGGACGCCCATCGGGTCGAAGTTCTCGATGGAGCAGATGACCACGCACTGGTCCTTGTGGTCACGCATGACCTCCATCTCGTATTCCTTCCAACCGAGGAGACACTCCTCGACGAGCACCTCGTGCACGGGGGAGAGATCGAGGCCGTTGGCGCAGATGCGCTCGAATTCTTCCTTGTTGTAGGCGATGCCGCCGCCGGAGCCGCCGAGCGTGAACGACGGGCGGATGATGAGCGGGTAGGCGCCGAGGAACTCCGCGGCGTCGCGCGCCTCGGGCATGGATTTCACGGTGCGCGATTTCGCGACATCGAGACCGATCTTGAGCATGCACTGCTTGAACAGCTCGCGGTCCTCACCCTTGTTGATCGCCTCGGGCTTCGCGCCGATCATCTCGACGCCGTACTTCGTCAGGATGCCCGCCTTGTGCAGCTCCATCGAGAGATTGAGCGCGGTCTGGCCGCCGAGCGTCGGGAGCAGCGCCGAGGGCCGCTCCGCGGCGATGATCTTCTCCACGATGTCGAGCGTGAGCGGCTCGATGTAGGTGACATCGGCGAACTCCGGGTCGGTCATGATCGTGGCCGGGTTGGAGTTGATCAGGATGACGCGGTAACCCTCCTCCTTCAGCGCCTTGCAGGCCTGGGTGCCGGAATAATCGAACTCGCACGCTTGGCCGATGACGATCGGGCCGGCGCCGATGATGAGGATGGACTTCAGGTCAGTGCGTTTGGGCATGAGCGTAGATTTGGGCGAGGGTTGAGCGCGCCGAAACGCTCGGCAAGCGGGAAAGCAGGCCGCGACCGGGAATCCCTTTTCCCCAACCTTTGCTCAACGATAGAAGCAGGGAAGCCCTTGCCCGTTTCCGACCCCGGGGCGCACGCTGGCCCAACGCTTTCCCCATGCTCGCCCTCCTCACCCTCGCCGCCATTTTGCCCGCCTTCGATCTCGCCGCCTACGAAAAGCCCCGGCTCGTCGCGGCCGCGACCGTGGCCCTCGCCGCCGAGCCCAAGACCCTCGTCGCCGCCCGCAACCCCCGCAGCGCCGGCGGCCTCCACGATTTCTCCTCCGAGGGCGACTACTGGTGGCCGGACCCCAAGGACCCCGCCGCCCCTTATATCCAAAAGGACGGCCTGACCAACCCCGACAACTTCGTCGCGCACCGCCAGCTCCTGCTGGCCTTCGTGCGCCACTTCGGCGTGCTCGCCGCGACCTACCGCGTCACCGGCGACGAGCGCTACGCCGCCGGCGCCGTAAAGCACCTGCACGCGTGGTTCGTCGACCCGGCCACCAAAATGAACCCCAACCTCCTCTACTCGCAGGCCATCAAGGGCCGTAGCACCGGCCGCAGCATCGGCGTGATCGACACGGTGCATTTCGCCGAGGTCGCCCTCGGCGTCGAGGCCCTGCGCGGCTCGAAGGCGCTCACGCCGGCCGAGGACGCCGCTATCACGGGCTGGTTTCGCGACTACCTGACGTGGATCACGACGCACCCCTACGGCGTCGAGGAGAGCAAGGCCAGGAACAACCACGGCACCTGCTGGACCCTTCAGGCCGCCTGCTTCGCCCGCCTCGTCGGCGACCAGACCGTGCTCGCCGAATGCCGGAAACGCCTCGTCGAGACCCACCTTCCCAACCAGATGGCCGCCGACGGCAGCTTCCCCCAGGAACTCGCCCGCACCAAGCCCTACGGCTACGCGATCTTCAACCTCGACGTCATGACCGGCCTCGCCACCGCGCTCTCGACCAAGGACGACAACCTCATGACCTTCGCCCTCGCCGACGGCCGCAGCCTCGTGAAGGGCGTGGCCTTCCTCGCACCCTACCTCGCCGACAAGGAGGCGTGGCTCAAAAACGTCCGCAAACCCGCGAGCCCCACCGCCGCGCAGGCCGAGTCGAAGGATCCCATCAAGCCCGACGTGATGTACTGGAACGACTGGCCCGTGCGCCAGCCCTGCCTGATCTTCGGCACCCTCGCGAGCACTCACGCCGAGCGTACAGCCTGGCTGGATACGTGGAAAAAACTCAACCCGGACCCGACCGTCGAGGAGATCGTCCGCAACCTCCCCGTGCGCCAGCCGGTGCTCTGGGTGCGGTATGGCAGGGCTGTCCTTAACCCGCCACCTTGTGCGGGGCGCTTTTCGCCGCAGAGGCCGGAAGCGCCTTTTTCGTCCATTTGCCTTCGAGGACATAACCGTCCTTTTGCGAGGCAAAGTCGGTGGCAAACGTGGCTTCGACGCCGAAATGATGCATCCCGCCCTTCGGACTCACCACGACCCAAAGGCCGTGTCCCTGGATCACCACGGCAGCCTCCGCCGGCGAACTCCATGAAAAGAGACCGGCGGGATACACGCGACCGCCTTGTTCCCGCACGATGAGTCGTTCATCGGGGCGTTTCATCCGGAAATAAAATTTCGCGGGCCGAAGCTTCTGGGTTTCAGGAATGGCCGCCGAAACCGTCAGGATCAGCTCCGCCTCGCTGTCGTCACAAAACACATAGGGCGAGACCTGCGCCTCCTCCAGCGCCATCGCATTCTCCATCAGCACCGTGCCGCAAATCCACGTGCCCGGAGCACGACAGCCGGCGACGCCCCCCGAGACCACCAGCAGGGTGGCTGCCACCCTCAACGAATCAAGGGTTCGAGGAGCCTTCTGACGCAGGTTTCCAAGAGAGGTCATGAGCGCGACCAGCGGGCCGCTACTTCGTGTTGGTGGACGATCCTACATCGCGCATCGCCACCAAGGTCGAGGATATATGACCGGCCGTCCACCAATCCGCGGTGATGGAACCGCGTGAATTTTTCACCGATTTCCCCTGACGACGCGCTCGCGCGTTCCGCTACCAGCCGCCCGCCCTACCCCAGCTTGCCCACATCGATCCCCAGCACCTTCGCGGCGGCGGCCTTGTTGCCCTTGCAGGTGTGCAGCACGTGTTCGGTGTACTGCTTCTCCTGGCCCGCGAGATACTCGGCGAGCGTCGGCCAGTGCTTCATCTCGCGCAGGCGCAGCGGGAGCTGCGCCGAGGTCACCATGCGCGTCTCCGTCGTCGCGGCGGTCTTGAGGACGACCTGCGCGAGCTCGGAGACGTTGCCCGGCCAGTGATACGCGGCCATGACCGCGAGGGCGTCGGCCGTGAACTCGATCAGCTTCGCATCGAAGAGCGGGTTCGTCGCCTGCGCCGCGTAGTGCTTCACGAGCAGCGGCACGTCCTCGATGCGGTCCCGCAGCGGCGGCAACTGCACCGGCAGCGAGGCCACGCGGTAAAACAGCTCGTCGTGAAACTTACCCTCGTCGACCAGGCTCTCGAGGTCCAGGCTGGTCGTGCAGACGAGCCGGAAACCGTGCGCGGTGTTGCGCAGCACGCTCACGAGCTCCTTTTGCACGGGCAGCGAGAGACACTGGAGCTGCTGAAGGTAGAGCGTGCCGCCCTTCGCCTGCTTCACCCACACGCCGCCCTCGCCGTTCTGGCCGATCAGGCCCTCGCGAAAATTCGCCTCGGAACTCAGCGCGCAGTCGATGCGCACAAACGCCGACTCCGGCGCCCCGCTCGCCGCGTGCAGGATATCCGCCACCGCGCCCTTGCCGGTGCCGATGTCGCCGATCAGCAGGACCGGCGAACGCACCGTCGCGAGCTTCTTCACCTGCGTGATGAGCTTGATCAGCTTGGGACTCTTGCCGACGAGGCGGCTCTCGATGTCCGCCGCCTTCGCCCCGGGCGCGACGCCGCTCGCCGCCCGCTCCGCCTGAAACTGCCGGAACTCCAGTCCGCGCCGCAGCGTCGCGATCAGCTCGTCGACCCGGAACGGCTTCTGCAGGTAGTCGAACGCCCCGTACTTCAGCGCCTGCACCGCGCTCTCCGTCGACGCGTAGGCCGTCATGATGATGACCACGGCGCTCGGGTCGTACTGCTTGAGCTGCTTGAGGAGCGTGATGCCGTCCATCGGCTTCATGTCGATGTCCGCCAGCACCAGGTCGAACTTGTCCGCCTTGTACCGGGCCAGCCCCTTTTCCCCGTCCGTCGCAAACGACGTGGAGAAACCCGTCGGTTGAATGACGGCATCGAGCATCTCGTGGATGGACACGAGGTCGTCAACGATGAGGACGGAGGGCATGGGCGGTAGACGAAAAGACCGCGACGTTCCCGGGAACGTCGCGCGTTGTCAAATGGCTGCTTGCACTGTCCCGTTAGAGACCGCCCGCCACGGCACCGAGCTGGAAGATCGGAAGGAACATCGCCATGACGATGCCGCCGACCACGACGCCGAGGAAGACGATCAGCATCGGCTCGATCAGCGACGTGAGCGCGGCGACGGTCGCCTCGCACTCCACATCGTAGAAGTCGGCGATCTTGTTCATCATGCCGTCGACGTTGCCCGTGGACTCGCCGGCCTTGACCATGTGCTTCATCATCGGCGGGAAAAACGGGTTCGACGCGAGCACCTCGGAGACCTGCCCGCCCTGGCTCACGTGCTTGGCGATCTCCTCGCAGGCGTCCTCGATCTGGACCTTGCCCGACGCCGACGAGACGATCTCCAGCGTGCGCAGGATCGGCACGCCGGACCGGATGAGCGTCGCATACGTGCGGCAGAACCGGGAGAGCGCGATCTTGTGGATCAGGTTGCCGAAGATCGGCGCCCGCACCAGAAAGTTGTCCTTCGTGCGGCGGCCGTTCGGCGTCGCGACGAACTTGCTCACGCCCCAGTAGGTGCCGTAGGCGCCGAGGCCGATCGCCCACCAGTACGCCTTCATGAAATTCGAGAGATCGATCAGGAACTGCGTCGGCGCCGGCAGCTTCGCGCCAAAGTCCTTGAACATCGCGGCAAACACCGGGATCACGAAGATCAGCAGCACGTTCACCAGCGCGATCGCCAGGCCGATGACCGCGATTGGGTACGTCATCGCCGACTTCACCTTCTTTGTCAGCTTGACCGTGGACTCGAAGTAGCCCGCGACCTTCGCGAGAATCTCGGCGAGACCGCCGCTCGCCTCACCCGCCTCGACCATCGAGACGAAGAGCGTGTTGAACGAATTGGGAAACTTGCGGACCGCGGTCGAAAACGAATTGCCCTGCGAGATGTCGCCGCGCACATCGCGGATGACGATGCGGAAACACGGGTCCTCCGTCTGGTCCTGCAGCGCCTCGAGACACTGCACGAGCGGCAGGCCGGCGGCCAGTAGCGAGGCGATCTGTTGCGTGAAGAGCGCGAGCTCGCCCATGGGGAGCTTGTAGGTCTTGGCCTTTTTCTCGAGGGCCTTCTGCTTGGCAAGCGCCTGCGCGGCCTTGACGTTGGCCCCCTTTTTTTGCGCACCGGGGTCGAGACGCGTGGGCTGGGCCTGCCCGGAGGACGCGGAAGTGATCAATGCCATAAGCCCAGCCAAAAGGAGGCCCCGCCGCCCCGCAACCCCATTTCCGGCCGTTTGGGAGTAAAAGAGTGGTGAGAAATACTCAAAATCCGGGTTTCCCCGACCGCCCTCGGGAACATTTTCCCCGCCGGTCGATCCGGCCCTGCGGGCTCCCGGCGCCCGGCGCGCCCGCCGCGCCCCCGCCCACCTCGCCCGCCCGGGCCTCCGCCCCGCCCGGCGCCGACGCGCGATGCCGGGTTTCACCCCATGTCCGCACCGGGTGCCGAAGCGTACTACTAGGGCACCATGCCAGACGCTCCCTCCTCCCTGCCGCCCTCCCCCACGCCAGCCTCCGCCAACCCGCCCGCTGCGTCCGGCACCCTCCCCGCCGCCGGCCCGGCCAAAGCCGCCCCCCGCAGCGACCCCGCGCCGGCCAGGCCCGCTCCCCGCGACGCCGCGGCCGCGTACAAAGTCTCCGCCCCGCCGCCCCCCGACCCGAAGCCCCCCTACCTCACCATCGCCCTCGGCGTCGGGTGCGCCGTCCTCGCCGTGCTCGTCGGGGTGTACGTCCTCCGCGTCGGCGCACGCGACCAGACCATTGTCCAAAACCGCAACCGCGCCGACCAGCAGCAGACCGCCGCCGAACGCTTCAAGGTCCAGCTCACGGAAGCCACCGCCGCCACCGCCGCGGTCCAGGTCAAACTGGACGAGTCCCTCGCCGCCCAGACCGCGCTCAAGACCGAAACCGACGCCGCCAAGGCCGCCACCGCCAGCGTCCAGGCCGACCTCGACAAACAGCGGGTGATTTCCGGCGGCTATCAGGCCCAGATGGAGGACGCCAAAGTCACCGCGATCCGCGCCCAGGGCGACACCATGATCGCCAAGTCCCAGGTCTCCGTGATGCAGACCCAGTTCGACGCCGCCAAGTCCGACGTCGCCCGTCTGCAAACCCAGCTCACCGAAGCCCGCGCCCGCGCCGACACCCTGCAGACCCGCCTGACCAAAGCCGACTCCGACCTCGCCGCCCAACTCCAAAAACCGCAGCCCAAGCGCTGAGCGGGAACGATTCCGTCGGAAGGAGCGACCGAAGCAAAGAAGCCGGAGAAAGGGCGAGGGGCACCCCACCGCCTCCCTCTCGTGTCTTTCGTGGTTCATCTCAGAACCCTCCGATCTTCGTTTCCGTGTCTTCCGTGTGTTCCGTGGGCCACCCCGTCCGCCTTGATCCACCTTGATTTGGTCGGATTTACCCGGATTTGGTCGGATCTGATCGGATGCACCCCCGGGAGCGCGGACGCCCCCGTCCGCCCCGTAGCGGCGAGCGCCCGCGAGCCGACCCCCGCCGCCCTCCTTTCGTGTGTTTCGTGTTTTTCGTGGTTCATCTCAGAACCCTCCGATCTTCGTTTCCGTGTCTTCCGTGTGTTCCGTGGGCCACCCCGTCCGCCTTGATCCACCTTGATCTGGTCGGA
>JAPLTR010000703.1 GCA_026398065.1 Verrucomicrobiota bacterium
CTGAGCTGGCGCCGCTTTCCGACCTCGCCCGTCGTCCTCTTCCCCTTCTCGCGAGGATCGTCGCTCTCGGCCCAAAGCGCGGGGTCTTCGCCTTGAAAAGGGGAGCGATCAGTCCAGTTCGACGGCAAAGGCTTCGGACGTACCGCACATGCCTTGCTCGCTCCCGCCTGATTGCGGCGCGACGTTTGGCGACCCACTATCGAGACGCGAGGTGGCGTGGTCCGCTCGTCCCACCGACGCGCGGGCGAATTGCGTGCAAATTTTTGGAATGGAGCGAACCGGGCGAATGGAGCGGTAGCCTCGACGGAGGGAAACGTGTAGAATACACCCAATGAAACCCGCCCCTCCGCTCGCTGCCTCGCCCGGCGCTGATTCTGCGGGCCGGGTTGGCGCGCCCGTTCGCGCGCCCCGCCACCGCCTCCGGCCAAATCCGACCAAATCCAAGTAAATCCAACCTGCCCGGTTCCGCCCTGCCTTCACTACCACCGCCTGCCGCCATCTCCCTGATCATGACCGGTTATGTCAGGACGGACGTGTACAGACCGGTTCGGCGCAGCCGCCTAGCTCTCCGGTCAAATCGCACCCCATCCGACCAAATCCAACCTCCTCCCAGCTCCGGCCAAACCTCTCGCTACCACCCCGCGCCTCCACGCCGGTTACACCCGCTTGGGGGTTCTCGTCCCGTTTGTTACGTGTTTTTCACCGGGAAAATCACGATTAATGAATCGCCCTTTGCGTCGATGACGTCATGGTGGTGCCACGCCCACTGGGACTACCCCGCCCCTTTCACTGTTTCCCCCTCCCGTCTGTCTCTCCGCGCCGCATGAAACTCCTTCGTCTCGCTGCCTGCACCGTCACCGCCCTTCTCGCGCTCTCTACCGCGCTCCGTGCGCAGGAACCGCGCCTCTCTAATATATCCACGCGCGGTGCCAACAAGCAGGTGCTCATCCGCGCGATCGGCCCCACGCTTTCCGCCTTCGGCCTCACAGGCGTCCTCGCCGACCCGGTCCTCACGGTCTTTAACAGCTCCAACGTCGCCGTCGCCACCAACGACAACTGGGCTACCCCCGTCGGCACCGGCGCCGCCAGTGCCGCCACCCTGACTTCGACCTTCACCAGTGTCGGCGCCTTCGCTCTCAATGCCGCCAGCAAGGACTCCGCCGTCATCGCGACCCTGCCTCCCGGCAACTACACCGCTCAGGTGGCCGGCCTCAACAACACCACCGGCCTTGCCCTCGTCGAGGTCTATGAGATCGGCGGCACCGGCGCCAAGCTCCTCAACACCTCCACCCGTCTCCAAATTTCTGCCGCCTCCGCGCCGATCATCGGCATGGTCGTCGCGCCCGGCACCGGCACGCGCAAGCTCCTCATCCGCACCGCCGGCCCCGCCCTCGCCGCCTTCGGCCTCACCGGCACACTCGACGATCCCAGCCTCAAGATCACCGACTCTAAGGGCGTCGTCCTCGCCACCAACGACAACTGGGGCACGCGGCGACCAAGCCCACCAGCGACGAATCCGGCTCCAACCCCGGCGAGTTCACCGTCTCCCGCTCCGGCGAAACCCTCTTCGCCCTCACCGTCAACTACGGCGTCGGCGGCTCCGCGGTCAACGGCTTCGACTACCCGCCCCTCCTCGGCACCGTCACCATTCCCGCCGGCGCCGCCAGCGTGAAGATCCCGCTCTCCCCCAATCCCGACGTCCAGAACGAGGGCACCGACACCGTCGTCCTCACGCTCGCCACCGGCACCGGCTACCTGATCGGCGCGCAGAACAGCGCCACGGTCACCATCGCCGACAGCCCGGCCACGCTCTATGTCGCCTCGGTCCGCCCCACCGGCAGCGCCGTCAGCGGCACCACCGCCTCCGGCACCGCCTCGATTCTTCTCAGCGCCAGCGGCACGCTCGCCGCCGTCAACGTTTCCTTCTCCAACCTCAGCACCCCCGAGGTCACCGCCCATCTGGTGATCGGTGCCAATGAAGACTACATTTTCACCCTGCCTCAGGGCCAGGTCAATGGCGCCCAGTGGTTCTTCTCCCCCACCGGCCCCTACTCCAGCGCCGCCCTTCTCGACGCCCTCAAGAGCGGCAATATCTCCGTCCGCATCGACACCGCGAAATACCCGGCCGGCGAGGTCAAGGGCTCCTTCATTCAGGGCTCCGGCTCGAGCACGTTCGTCGCCCCGACCGCGCCGCCCACGGTTTCGCTCGCGAACGTCACGGCCGTCGACGCGGCTCGCTTCCTCACCCAGGCCACTTTCGGCCCCACCAAGGCCGAGATCGACAGCCTCACCGGTGGCAGCATCGACACCTGGCTCACCGCCCAGCTTGCCCTGCCGTTCACCTCCCACCGCACGGCCATCAACGACGACCGCAATACCTTCGGCGGCAGCAACAGCTACAGCAACTGGAACGCGATCCATCTCCCGAACCGTCAGTCCGCCTGGTTCAAGGTCTCCCTCACCGCCCCGGACCAGCTTCGCCAGCGCGTCGCCTTCGCCCTCAGCCAGCTCCTCGTGGTCTCCGACGTCGCCCTCGGCGACGACAACCGCTCCGAGCCGCTCGCCAACTACTACGACCTCCTCGGCAACGGCGCCTTCGGCAATTTCCGCTCCCTCCTGGAGACCGTCACCCTCAGCCCGCTGATGGGCGAATATCTCAGCTCGCTCCGCAACTCCAAGGCCGACCCCGTCACCGGCCAGACCCCCGACGAAAACTACGCCCGCGAAGTGATGCAGCTCTTCACCATCGGCCTGCAGCAGCTCCAGCCCGACGGCACCCTCGCCCTCGGGTCCGACGGCCTGCCCATCGCGAGCTACGACCAGAACACCGTGACCGAGATGGCCAAGGTCTTCACCGGCTTTGCCTACCCCTCGACCAACCTCACGGCCTTCCGCACCGCCGGCGCCAACTACTTCGCCCCGATGCAGCTCTTCCCGGCCTTCCATGACAACACCGCGAAGAACATCAATCTCACGAGTCTCACCGTCATCCCCGCGGACACCTCCGCCGCCGCCGGCACCAACGACCTGAAGCTCGCGCTCGACGCCCTCTTCACCCACCCGAACACCGGTCCGTTCGTCTCGAAGTTCCTCATCCAGCGCCTCGTCACCAGCAACCCGAGTCCGGCCTACGTGTATCGCGTCGCGCAAAAATTCGCCAACAACGGCTCCGGCGTCCGCGGTGACCTTGCCGCCGTTGTCCGCGCGATCCTCACCGATTACGAAGCCCGCTCGCCCGCCGTCGCCAGCAACGTCACCTACGGCAAGCTCAAGGAGCCCCTCCTGCGCCTCACCGGCCTGCTCCGCACCTTCGGCGCCTCGTCCACCAGCGGCCGCTTCCTCGGCTATCGCAACACCCTGGTGGACGGTACGCTCATCACCGGGACGACCCCGTTGCCTGCGGTCGACGCCCGACTCCCCAACACGTCGGGTTCTCCGACCATCAGCTCCTCCACCCTCGTCTACAACGCGCTCGGTAACATCGCCGAAGCCGCCCTGCGCTCCACGACGGTCTTCAATTTTTACCACTCCGATTACGTCCTCCCGGGCCCGCTCGCCTCGGCCGGTCTCGTGGCCCCCGAGTTCGAGATCACGGACGATAACTTTGCCATCCTCGTGCCGAACTACCTCCGCACCTTCGTCAACGGCACGACCACCGGGGTGGCCGCCACCATCCAGCCCTACGTGGTCACGCTCAACACCACCTATGAGCAGACCCTGGTGAGCAACCCGACCGCGCTCATCGATCACCTTAACAACGTCCTCTGCGCCGGCTCGCTCACCTCGGCCGCCCGCACGCGGATCGTCTCGGCCCTCGCCGCCGTGCCCACCGCCACCACCACCGAAGATCGCGCCAAGACCGCCATCTTCCTCGTGCTCACGTCTCCCAACGCCTCCGTGCAGAAGTAAGCCGTCGTTCCCTCTTCTCTCTCTATCCTTCCCCCCCATGAGCAAAAAGTCCGCCCCCGAAGTTTCCCGCCGCGAATTCCTTGGCAGCGCCTGCTGCGCCGCGGTTGGTGCCACCGGCCTGCTCTCCGCCCTCGGCAGTCTCCGCCTGATGGGCGCCGTCGCCGACCCGGCCAACGGTCCCCAGCTTCCGCAGGTCGCCGGCGCCCCCATCGCCTCCGACTACAAGGCCCTCGTCTGCCTCTTCCTCAATGGTGGCAACGACGCCAACAACCTCATCATCCCGATGGGCACCGGCCCCGTCACCGACACCGCCAGCTACCTGTCCTACGCCGCCGCCCGCTCAAACCTCGCGCTCCCGCGCACCGGCCTCCTGCCGATCACGCCCAAGACGTCCGATGGACGCACCTGGGGCCTCCACGCCGCCGTCCCCGAGCTCCAGTCCCTCTTCAACTCCGGGCAAATGGCCCTCCTCGCCAACGTCGGCACCCTCGTCTACCCGACCACCAAGGACCAATACACCAAGCGGAGCATCCCGCTCCCCCCGCAGCTCTTCTCTCACAGCGACCAACAGGTCCAGTGGCAGCACAGCGTCCCCGACAAGCCCACCGCCACTGGCTGGGGCGGGCGCGTTGCCGATCTCGTCAATGCCTTCAACACCAGCGACCAGATTTCGATGTCCATCAGCGTCGCCGGCAAGAACACCTTCGAGGTCGGCGCCAAGGTCAGCCAGTACGTCATCAACACCGGTGGCGCGACCACCCTGGCCGGCAGCACGACCTCCCTGACCCCGACCACACTCGACGGCGTCCGCTTCCGCGCGCAGAAGGA
>JAPLTR010000609.1 GCA_026398065.1 Verrucomicrobiota bacterium
CCCCGCGCCGGCCGCCTCCTCGCCGCCCTGGCCTGCCTCGCCACGCTCAGCCCTCTCGCCCCACGCACCCACGCGGCCACTCCCCCCACGACCACCCCCACCGCTCCCGGCCCCGCCACCCTGACCCCACCACCCCCCGCCGATTCCCCCGGTGAACTCATCGATCAGGTCTGGTCCGGCCATCCCGTCACCTTCGCCTTCCTCACCGAACGCGGACACCAGTTCCTCGCCTACTACGACGCCGAGCGCCGCATCACCGTCGCCGGCCGCGCCGTCGGCGACAAAACCTGGACCCGCATCCAGCCCCCGGGCGTCCCCGTCCCCGGCCGCAAGCGCACTTCCAACGTCACCGAGTGGGACAGCCACAACATCCTCCGCCTCGCCCTCGACCGCGACGGCTGCCTCCACCTCTCCGGCAATCTCCACGTCAACCCCCTCGTTTACTACCGCACCCGCGTCCCCTTCGACGTCTCCACCCTGGAGCGCATCGACCGCATGACCGGCGAGCGCGAGACCCGCTGCACCTATCCAATGTTCTTCAAGAACGCCGCCGGCGACCTCCTCTTCCGCTACCGCGACGGCTCCAGCGGCAACGGCTCCGATCTCTACAACCGCTACGACCCCGCCACCCGCACCTGGTCCCGCCTCATTGCGACCCCGCTTCTTGAGGGCGAGGGCCAGCGCAACGCCTACGCCAGCGAACCCACCCTCGGCCCCGACGGCCGTTTCCACCTCGTCTGGGTCTGGCGCGAGACGCCCGACTGCGCGACCAACCACACGCTCTCCTACGCCCGCAGCCGCGATTTCCAGCACTGGGAAACCAGCCGCGGCGAACCCCTCGCCCTCCCCATCACCCTCGCCACCGGCGAAGTCATCGACGCCGCCCAGCCCGGCGGCGGCCTCATCAACATGTCGTTCCAGCTTGGCTTCGACGCCCAGCAACGCCCCGTCGTCGCCTACCACCGCTACGACGCCCAGGACCATTCGCAGATCTACCTCGCCCGCCCCGGCGACAAAGGGTGGACGCAGAGGCAGCTCAGCACCTGGGATTTCAAGTGGGCGTTCTCCGGCGGCGGCTCCATCGCCGCCGAGGTCACCCCCGGCCGCCCGCGCCTCACCGATCCGCGCACGTTTGTCCTCGACTACTCCTCCAAGGTCGCCGGCTCCGGCCGCTGGACCATCGACGCCGACTCCCTCGCGCGCACCGGCCAGCTCCCGCCGCCCCCGGCCACGCTCCCCGCCGCGCTCCGCCGCGTCCGCTCCCCCTATCCCGGCATGGAAGTACAGACCCTCGAGTCGCGCGCCGGCGCCAGCCGCTGGGTCCTCAGGTGGGAAACCCTCGGCCGCAACCGCGACCGCCCGCGCGAGACCATCCCGCCCCCGACTGAGCTCCGCCTCTACGAACTCCCCGCCGCCGACACCACCACCGCCTCCCGCGTCGGCTCGTGACTTGCGCGCGCCCGCGACCACCGCTCAGTTCCTCCCCGTGACCCTCACCGAAAAACTCACCCAACTCATCGACGACCTCGCGATCATCGACGATCCGCAGGAGCGCCTCGGCGTCATCGTGGACCGCGCGAAGAAGCTCCCGCCCCTCGCCGAGTCCGAGCGCACCGACGCCACCCGCGTCCGCGGCTGCGTCTCCCTCGTCCACCTCGTGGGCGAGGTGCGCGAGGGGCACTGCTATTTCCGCTGCGAGGCCGACGGTCCGCTCGTCCGCGGCCTCGTCGCCCTCCTCTGCGAATTCTACAGCGGCGCCACGCCCGCCGAGATCGCCGCCACCGACACCGATCCGCTCGAAGCCCTCGGCCTCGCGAAAAACCTCTCCCCCACCCGCCGCAACGGCCTCGCCAGCGCCCGCGCCACGATCCGCGCCTTCGCCCAGGCGCACGTCACTCAATGAAGGGAAACCACGGATGAACACGGATACACACGGATTTCCCCAACCGCCGGGGCCGGTGGCAATCGAGCCTCCGCGCCGCTCGTTTGGTCCCGATGCGCGCGGCTGCCTGGGTCGCAACCGTCTCCGCTGCATCCGTGTTCATCCGTGTCCATCCGTGGTTCAGTTCTGATCGCTTCCGCCCACCGTCTACCGCGCACGTCATGCCACCCCTCTACGACGCCCACCTCCACTTCCACTTCGACCCGCTCGTCCCCTTCCATGCGCAGGTCGACGCGGATCTGCGGCGCATCGGCTTCCAGTGCGGGGTCGTCAACGGCACCAACGAGGAGGAGTGGCCCGGCCTCGCCCGCCTCGCGGTATCCTATCCTTGGATACTACCCAGCTACGGCGTCCATCCCTGGGACTGCGGGATGCGCACCCCGGACTGGTCCCGCCTCCTCCGCGCCGCGCTCACAGCCGACCCGCGTGCCGGCGTCGGCGAGATCGGCCTTGACCGCTGGATCGTCGACGGCGTCCGCCCCGACGATCCCCGCATCGCCGGCCTCCGCGTCGCGCCGCTCGCCGAGCAGACGGAGGTCTTTGCCGAACAGCTCGCCCTCGCCGCCGAGTTCAACCGCCCCGCCTCGATCCACGCCACCCAGGCCTACGGCGCCGCCCTCGATGTGCTCCGCGCCGCGCCCAAACTCCCCGCCTGCGGCTTCCTCATGCACGGTTACGGCGGCTCCGTGGAAATGATCCCCGCCTTCGCCGACCTCGGCGCGTATTTCTCATTCAACATCGAGGCCCTCTCCCCCCGCCTCGCCGCGCGCCAGGAAAGCTTCAAGGTCATCCCCGCCGACCGCCTGCTCGTCGAGACTGACGCCCCCGTGAAGGCGCCCGCGCCCGACCGCAACCGCTTCCCCCTCGGCGAGGCCCCCGACGGCAGCACGATCAACCACCCCGCCAACATCGTCGTCGCCTACGAAGCCCTCGCCGAACTCCGCGGAGTTCCTCTC
>JAPLTR010000679.1 GCA_026398065.1 Verrucomicrobiota bacterium
AGGGCGAGGATCACGAGCGCGCCCGCCACCGCGATGACCACCGCCCGGTGGGGGGTGTCGGCCGCGCCCGGCAGGCCGCGCGGATTCGGGTGGCCCGACCGCACCAACCGCCGGTCGTCGAGCCAGAGCTTTCCTGCATAGAGCCCCGCCACCGTCGCGAGCAGGAGGAAGAGAGGGTGGTTCATGCGGGCAAATACAGTGCGGGCCGGCTCGACGAGGCGAGCGCGGATCGGCCGGGTGGCTGGACGGCCGCAGCCAAAGGAAGTCGGCCTCTGCTAGGGCCGGCGCGGGAATCTTATCGTTGGCGGATTGGCGCGTATCCCGCGCAACCGGAGCCGTTCCACGCCGTCCCTTGGGATGGTCTCCCTCTTCTCATGCACCTACCCCGTTTCCTTCTCGGCGCGTCGCTCGCGCTCCTCGCTCCCGTCGGCTTTTCCGCCCTCCCGCTCGACCAGCGGCCCGCGAAGGCCGACGAGTGGGGCTACCGTCCGGCCGACGGCGCGAGCGTGCCGCTCAACCCCCCGACCTTCACCTGGATCGCCCCCGCCAATGCCGTGACGTACGCCGTCCAGTGGTCCGCGAGCCGCGAGTTTCCGTCCGCCACGACCACGACCGTCGAGGGCATCGTGTGGCCGACCTACACGCACGACCGTGCGGTCGCGCCCGGCACCTATTTCTGGCGCTACCGCCTCGCCGACAAAAAAGGCGAGGCCTCCGAATGGAGCATCGTGCGCCGCGTGGAGGTGCCCGCCTCCGCCGCGACGCTACCCATGCCCACGCTCGCGCAGCAGCGTGCGAAGGTCCCCGCGCAACACCCGCGCCTATTCCTGCGTCCCGAGGACGTGCCGCGCCTGCGCGAGCTCGCCCGCGGCCCCGAGGCCAAGGCCCTCGCCGCGCTCAAGAAATCCGCCGATGCCTACATCAAGGCCGGGCCGACCCCCGAGCCGGAGCACAAGGGCTCCGCGCGCGAGAAGGACAACGCCGAGTTGGTAAAATACTGGTGGCCTAACCGCGAGCAGACCGAGAAGGCCTGCAACGAGGCCGAGACCATCGCCTTCGTCTACCTGCTCACCGGCGACAAGACCTACGGCGAGGCCGCGCGCCGCTGGGTGCTCCACCTCGCCTCGTGGGACCCGAAGGGCACGACGAATTTTACGCTCAATTGCGAGGCCGGCAAGGTCATGCTCTACCGTCCCGCCCGCGCCTACGACTGGGCGTGGGATATGTTCACTCCGGAGGACCGCGCGAAGATTCAGGCCGCGTTCCGTGCCCGCGTGCTCGAGGCGTGGAACAGCGGGGAGGTCGCGAAGGGCGTCGGCCACCTCCAGCGCCCGTACAACAGCCACGGCAACCGCGTGTGGCACAAGATCGCCGAGGCCGGCATCGCCTGGCTCGACGAGATCCCCGAGGCCCCGCAGTGGCTCGACTACGCGGTGAACAAATTCTACGCGTGCTATCCCGTCTGGTCCGACGACGACGGCGGCTGGCACGAGGGCGTCAGTTACTGGGCCGGCTACCAGTCGAAGGCCGTGTGGTGGCTCCAGGTCGCGCAGTCCGCGCTCGGCATCGACGGGCTGAAGAAACCCTTCTTCGCGCAGGTCGGCGATTATCCGCTCTACCTCTCGCCGCCCCATTCGCCCAACGCCGGCTTTGGCGACCTGTCGTTCCGCGCGATCACGCCGCCGAGTTTCATGGAGTACCATGTGCGCGCGCGCAGCGTCAGCGGCGACGGCGGCAGCGCCGCCACGTGGCGCTGGTGGACGCAGGCCGGCGGCATGACGCCGAATGGCGGCGTGCTCGGCTTCCTCTATCGCGCCAATCTCCCGCCGCTCCCCGCCGCGAAGCCGCCGACCGACCTGCCGCAGTCGAAGATCTTTCACGGCATCGGCATCGCCAGCCTCCACACCACGCTGCTCGACGCGCGCGACGACGTGCACTTCGCGATGAAATCGAGCCCGTTCGGCACGCCGAGCCACGGCCACAATTCGCAGAACGATTTTCTCCTCAATGCCTATGGCGAGGCCCTCCTCGTGGCCTGCACCTATCGCGATCTCCACGGCAGCAAGTTTCACTACAACTGGGTGCACACCACCCGCGCGCAAAACGCCGTGCTCGTGAACGGGGAGGGCCAGATCCCGCACTCCGTCGCCGCCACCGGCCAGATCGTCCGCGAGCACCTCGCGCCCGCGTATGACTATGTCGCGGGCGACGCAACCGTCGCCTATGGCGACAAGCTGCAGAAGGCGTGGCGGCATGCGGTCTTCGTGAAAGGCCCCCAGCCCTTCATCGTGCTTTACGACGAACTCGTCGCGCCGCAGCCGGCAAAATTCCAGTTCATGCTGCACGCGTTGAGCGCCTTTGCGGTCGACGAAAAGGCGTCGCGACTGCGCGTCACCCAGAAGCAGGCCGGCCTCGAGGTCGCCTACCTTTCCCCGGTGCCGCTGACCTTCGTGCAAACCGACGGCTTCAAGCCCGCTCCGACCAAGGAGTTTCCCAATCAATGGCATCTGGAGGCCGGCACAACCGAACTGCGCCGCGAACTCGGCATGGTCACCGTGCTCGTCCCGTCCCGCACCGGCACCGCGCCCGTCTGGCAGGCGGTCCGGAGCGAAGATGCCACCGGTACGACGGTGGAGGTCACCATGGGAGACCGCCGCCACACCCTGCATTTCCCAAAGCCGGGCAGCACCGACCCCGTCCGCGTCGCTTCGCGCTGAGCCCCCCGGTGATCATCCGAAACCGGTTTGCTCAATGGTGAATGACGCGATGCGGCGACTATTGATTGGTTATTTCAGAAAACTGACCTAGCTTCTGGCGACCATGAGCAGTCTCACTGCCTCGCCCGCCAATCCCGCCAAACCGCACGCGTTTGCCACCGTGTTCGCGCTGCTTGCTCCGCACATGGCGGAGCTCGACCGCTACCTGCGCGGGCAGCTCGCGTCCTTCGAGCCGGAGATCCGCGCGATGGCCGACTATTGCATCGACACGTCCGGCAAACGCATCCGGCCCGCCCTCGTCTTTCTGAGCGGCTGGCGGGGACCCGCCGCCGTCACGCCCGACCTCGTGCGCGTCGCCGCCGTCGTCGAGCTCGTCCACCTTGCCACGCTTGTCCACGACGACATCATGGACGAGGCCGATGTCCGGCGCAGCCGCCGCACCGCCTCGCGCGAGTACGGTCCGACCGCCGCCGTGCTCCTCGGCGATGCGCTCTTCGCGCACGCGCTGCACCTCGCCACCCAGTTTCCCACGACCGAGATCTGCGCCGCCGTGTCGGATTCGACCCGCAAGGTCTGCGCCGGCGAAATCGTGCAGACGCTCCGCCGCCGTTCGACGAACATCACGCGCGCCGATTACCAGCGCATCGTCGATTTGAAGACCGCGGAACTGTTCCGCGTGTCGTGTTTCCTCGGCGCCCGTCTCGCCGGCTCCGAGCCGGGCTACGTCGATGCCGCGAGCCGCTTCGGCCGTCATCTGGGCATCGCGTATCAGATTTACGACGACCTCGTGGACTTCTTCGGCGACGAATCCCGCATCGGCAAAACCCTCGGCACCGACCTCGCCAGCGGGAAGCTCACCCTCCCGTTGCTCGTCCTCCTTGAGCGTCTGCCCGCGAGCGAGCGCGCGACCCTGACTGCCGAGCTGGCGGGCGAGCAGCCACCGCAACTCGCGCTCCGCCTCCGGCAGATGCGCGACCTCGGCATCTTTGGGATCGTGGCCGATGCCGTGCAGGCCGAAATCGACGCGGCGACGGCTGCCTTGCGTGAGTGGCCGGGCTACGAGCCCACCCCCCTGCTGCTCGGGCTTTGCGACGTTTTGCAGGCCCAGGTCGCCGGCCTGCGCCCGGCCGCTTAAAATTTTGCCGTCCGGTGGCGAAATTCGATTTGCACCGGGTCCGCCGCTGAACATCCTTCCCTTGTCATGGACGCGATCAAAGCCCTCGGCTCCAAGACGCTCGTCGCGTCGCCGGAGCGCCAGTTGGAGGCCGACTCCGACATGGAGATCGTGCGTCGTGTGCAAGCCGGTGATGTGGCGGCCTTTGACCGCCTGATTCTGAAGTATCGCGAGCGCCTTTACGGCATCATCTACCACATGACGTCCAACCGGGAGGACGCCGCCGACCTCGCCCAGGATGCCTTTATCAAGACTTTCCAATCGATCCACCGATTTGGCGGCCAATGTTCGTTCTTCACCTGGCTCTACCGGATCGGCGTCAACTCCACCCTGACCCACCTTCGCAAAGGCCGGCTCCGCTCGTTCTTTAGCTTGGAACGGGTCGACAGCGAAGAGCCGGTTTCACGTGAAATTATTGATGCTCTGACAGATAAAACGGGGGCAGATCGCGACGCCTTCGTCCATGAGCTCCAGGAAAAATTGAACGATGCGATGCAGAAATTGTCTATCAAGCATCGCACCGTGGTAACACTTTTTGAAATCGATGGCCTGAGCCATCAGGAAATCGCCGATGTCATGGACTGCTCGGTGGGCACTGTCCGCTCGCGTCTGCACTACGCGAAGCAACTGCTCCAGTCCGAGCTCCAGCCCTATACGCGCAAATGATGAACCAAGATAGCAAGCGCACCGTCACCCTCGAAGACATCCTCCGCCTTAAGCGGGCCGAACGGCCCCCCGCGGAATTCTGGACCCAGTTTGACCGCGAGCTTCGCGCCAAACAACTCGCCGCCTTGGTCGAGAAACGCCCGTGGTGGCGGACCCTCTCGTTTGCGCCGGTGTTCGCTGGTGTTCGCCGCTTCCATCTGCCCTTGGGTGCTGCGGCGGTGCTGGCCGTCACTCTTTTCTCGGTTCGGGGATACCACAGTTCTTCCCCTTCGGTCGTGACCGCGCCCGTCGCGGCCGCCCCGGTGGCATCGGTGGAATCGACCATGGTCGCAGCTTCGGTGGCGACTACTCCTGCGGTGGTCGTGGCGACGCCCGCAGAATCGTTTCCCGTTGCATCGAGTGCGTCTGCCTTAGCGGTTGCGGAGCCCTCCGCTTCGTCGCATTTTGTTTTGAGTTCGGAGGCCACCCCGTCGGGCGGGCTGACGCAGATGATTCCGCTCGTCGGTGCGCCGACCCCGGCGGATGACTACGCTCCCACCGTGGCTCCCGGCACGCGTTTGATCGCAGAAAACTTCAGCGCGATTCAAGCCAGTGAGACCAAGCTCGCCCAGCAGTTCCTCAGCCCGGACCGCGGGTTTGAGACACGTGCGCTCCCGGCTCGGGCTAAACCCGTCGAGCCTCTGGCGCAGATGAAGGTGCCGTCGGGTGGATCCCGTCGCTCGTACCTGATCGCCTCGGCCACGCTGGCCTCGACGACCACCCCGGTGCTGACCAGTGATCGCTCCACCCGCGGCCTTTCCGATGAGCGCCTCTACGACCAGATCAGCCGCGTCAACGCCCGCGGCGCTGGCGTGCTGGTGAAGTTCTGAGCGGCTCCAAACACTCTTTGACCAAAGGCGGGCAAGGCCCGCCTTTTTTATGCCCCAAAGCGATGCCCGTCCACCAAGCCACCCTCAGCCTTCGCACTCCCGGCGCGGGCACGCATGAGATCACCGAGGCGGTCGCCCGCGAGCTGGCGCGCAGCGGGTTTGCGTCGGGGCTCGTCAGTGTGTTTTGCCAGCATACAAGCTGCAGCCTGGTGATCATGGAAAACGCCGATCCCTCGGCGCGGCGCGACCTGGAGGCCTGGCTCGACCGCCTCGTGCCCGAGGAGGATCCGCATTTCGAGCACACGCTTGAGGGCCCGGACGACATGCCCAGCCACATCAAAATGGCGCTCACGCGGACCAGCGAGACCGTGCCGTTTGCCTCCGGGCGCATGCTGCTTGGCACCTGGCAGGGGATTTTTCTCTGGGAGCACCGTCGGGCCGCACACACGCGCAAACTCGTCGTGACCGTCGTCGGGGAGTGATCGCCCCACGCTGAAACCTCCTTGTGGCGGAACCGTCTCGCCACCTATGCGCCCCCTTCGCCGTTCACTTGCCCTCGCGACCTTGGTCGCGCTCGGGTCGGTTTCCCTGCTCGTCGCCTCCGGCGCCGAACCTACCCCCGGCCGCGAAAAAGGACAGACTCGCCTCGTGTCAGTCGGTGCCGACGGAAGTCTGGCGTACACGCCGTACACCCTGCAGGGCGATACGCTGCCCGATTTTTCTCATTGTGGTTTCGGTGGCGGCGGCGTGCCGCTGCCCGCGGCCGTTGTGCGCGAGACGCTCTCGCCCGAAGCCGGCACCGCCGACGATACCGCGCGCATCCAGGCGGCCCTCGACCGCATCGGAAATCTGCCGCTCGGTGCCGATGGTCTCCGAGGCGCGGTGCTCCTCCGGCGCGGTGCCTATCGGTGTGCGGGTGTGCTCAAGCTCAACGCCAGCGGGGTCGTGCTCCGCGGCGAAGGTGATGGCGAGGACGGCACGATCCTCACCGCGACCGCGCGCAAACAACAGCCGCTGGTCCAAATTGGCGGCACGGCCGCGCGCGACGACCCGAAGACGTCACGGGCGATTTCCGACGCCTATGTGCCCGTGGGGGTGCGCAGTTTCTCCGTGGCCGACGCCTCCGGTCTCGCGGTGGGTCAGAACGTTTTCGTCGTGCGCCACAGCAATGCTGCGTGGATCTCCGCCATCGGCATGGACCGCATCCAGGTGCGTTCTTCGGCCCCCGAATCCACGAAGCAGTGGTCGCCGTTTGACCTGCGTTTCGACCGCGTGATCACGGCCATCGAGGGGACGCGTCTCACGGTCGATGCGCCCATCGTGTGCGCGATTGACCGGCGGTGGGGCGGGGGAGCGGTGGTGCGCTACAACGATGCCGGTCGCATCGAGCGCTGCGGGGTTGAATCGCTGCGCGCTATGTCGGTCTACGACGAGAAAAAGACGGAGCGAGTGGACGGCGAGACGGCGTACGTCGACGAGAGCCATGCGACGTATCTGGTGGCGTTTGGTGCGGTGAAAAATGCGTGGGCCCGGAAACTGACCACACTGCATTTTTACCACGGGCCGACGTCGATCGGCGGCGCCGCCAAGTGGATCACTGTCGAGGACTGTCGCTCGCTTGCGCCGGTTTCCCAGATCACCGGCGGGCGGCGCTACCCCTTTTCCATCGACGGCCAGTTGTCGCTCGTGCAGCGCTGCTATTCCGACCACGGTCGGCATGCGTTTGTCTTCGGCGCCCGGGTGCCGGGACCGAATGTGTTTCGCGAGTGTCGCTCCGAGCACGACCATGCGACCAGCGAGCCGCACCACCGCTGGTCCGTCGGCGGCCTCTACGACAACGTCGAGGCGCAGATGGCGATGCAGGACCGCCAGTGGATGGGCAGCGGCCACGGCTGGGCCGGGGCCAACTATGTCGTCTGGAACTCGCGCGGCTCGCTCATCTGCCAGCAGCCGCCCACGGCGCAGAACTTCGCGATCGGTTTCGTGGGCAAGCGGGGCAAGGACGCCTTTCCGCGCCCCGCTGGCTGGTGGGAGAGCGAGGGCACGCCGGTCGAGCCGCGCAGCCTCTACGCCGCGCAGTTGCAGGCGCGGCTGGGGAAATAGCGACCTCAGCGTCGCTGCCGGGTGGCTGCGAGCGTGAGCGAGCGGTGGCTCGTCCACTCGCTGACGCTCGCAGCTACCAAAACTACAGGCTCATTCGCCGTTACTTGTCGCCGACGCAGATCCCGCAGACGTCGAAGAAGAAATCGTGCCCCTTGTCGTCCACGAGGATGAACGCCGGGAAGTTTTCCACCTCGATGCGCCACACGGCCTCCATGCCTAGCTCGGGGTACTCGAGGACTTCGACCTTCTTGATGTTGTCCTGGGCGAGGATCGCCGCCGGGCCGCCGATGCTGCCCAGATAAAAGCCGCCGTGCTTCTTGCAGGCATCGGTCACGCCCTTACTGCGGTTGCCCTTGGCGAGCATGACGAGCGAGCCGCCGTGGGACTGAAAGAGGTCGACGTAGCTGTCCATGCGGCCGGCCGTCGTCGGACCGAAGGAGCCCGAGGCGTAGCCGACCGGGGTCTTCGCGGGGCCGGCGTAGTAGACGGGATGGTTCTTGATGTAGTCGGGCAGGCCCTTGCCGGCGTCGATGCGCTCCTTGAGCTTCGCGTGCGCGATGTCGCGGGCCACGATCATCGGGCCGGTGAGCAGCACGCGGGTGGTCACGGGATATTTCGAAAGCGTCGCGCGGATCTCGTCCATCGGACGGGTGAGGTCGATGGCGACGGAGCTGTCGTCCTTGAAGGTGCGGAGCGACTCCGGAATGAAGCGGCCGGGATTGGTCTCCAGCTTCTCGAGGAAGACGCCGTCCTTGGTTATCTTCGCCTTGATGTTGCGGTCGGCGCTGCACGACACGCCCATGCCCACGGGGCAGCTCGCACCGTGGCGGGGGAGGCGGACGATGCGGACATCGAGGGCAAAATACTTCCCGCCGAACTGTGCGCCGACCTTCGACTGCTGCGCGATCTTAAGGACTTTGGCCTCCATCTCAAGGTCGCGGAAGGCGCGCCCGTGCTCGTTGCCGGTCGTGGGTAGCTTGTCGAGATACTTGGTCGTCGCGAGCTTCAGCACCTTCATGCAGGACTCGGCGCTGGTGCCGCCGATCACAAACACCAGATGGTACGGCGGGCACGCGGAGGTGCCGAGGTACTGCATCTTGTCCGTGAAGAATTTTTCGAGGCTTTTCGGATTGAGCAGGGCCTTGGTTTCCTGGAAGAGGAACAGCTTGTTGGCCGAGCCGCCGCCCTTCGCGACGAAGAGAAACTCGTACTTCGCGCCCTCGGTCGCGTAGAGATCGATCTGGGCCGGGAGATTGGTGCCGGTGTTGACCTCCTTGTAGAGGTCGAGCGGGGCGACCTGCGAGTAGCGGAGGTTTTCCTTGGTGTAGGCCTCGTAAACGCCCTTGGAGAGGTATTCGGAATCGTTGGCGCCGGTCCAGACCTGCTGGCCCTTTTTGGCGGCGATCGAGCACGTGCCCGTGTCCTGGCACATCGGGAGGATGCCGCGGGCGGCGATCTCGGCGTTCTTCAGGAGCGTGTGGGCGACGTAGCGGTCGTTGTTCGACGCCTCGGGATCCTGCAGGATGGCGGCGACCTGTTCGAGGTGCTTCGTGCGCAGGAAGAAGTTGGTGTCGTGGTACGCCTCGCGCGCGAGATAGGCCAGCGTCTCCGGCTCGACCTTCAGAATCTCGCGGCCCTCGAAGGTCGCGGTGCTAATGCCCTCTTTCGAGAGCAGGCGGTACTCGGTGTCATCGGCACCGAGCTGGAGGAGTTCCTGATAGACGAAGGGAGGGGTGGGCATGGCAGGGAATAAGATGGGGCGATTTGGCAGGGTGTAAAGAAGCGGGCGGGCGGCGGGCCGCCGTCATAAGCGGTACAGGTCTCGGCCTGAAGGCGGGCTGAAGCCTGCGCTATTTTCCGGCCATGGCCCGCACCGTGTCGCGGAGACGGGGCAGGTCCGCCAGGGTCGTGACGTCCCCGGGGGCGCGGCCCCAGCCACTGGCGCCGGGCCAGACGCCACGAACGAGGAAATTCTCGTGGGCCGAGGCCATGCTGGCGACGTGCAGGTAGTCCTTCTGTTCCTTTTCGTCGCGCACGGCGGCGACGAGTTCGGGCGGGATCGGGGAGATCTTTCCGCTGGAGACGTACGCGAGGTCGTTGAGGGCCACAAAGGGTCGGGAATCCACCAGCGTCGTGGCGGGTCGCGGGTTCTCGCCGCGCAGGTAGGCGTAATAGTCCCGGTGGTTTTCGACGAGCGCGTCAAAGGGATCGAGGACGATGCGCTCGACGCGACCGTCGTTCCAGCGGATCTCGATCTGCCGGCCGACTGCGTAACGGATTACCGCCTTGTCGCAGAGGACCATTTCCAAATGGGTGCCGACGCCGGTGCAGGCGTGGGAGAGGGCGAAGCGCATCGTCACACCCCCGGTCGTGTCGCTTTCGACGAAGAAGGTGTCGGCGCCCTCGATGGCATGGGCGCGGTAGAGCTCCGCGCGCACCGCCGCGAGCTGGGCCCAGCTGAACAGCTCCGGCCCGCCCGTCCAAAACAGCAGGTTGTGGACAAAGTGCGCCATGGCGTTGCCGAAACACGAGTCGAGCACGACGCGGTCGTTGATGATCAGCCGGCCGGCCCAGTTGTTGCGGGCGAAGTAGCTGGCGGGGCGCGGCCAGAGCGCGCTGAGCGTCGCCCCCCGCACGGCCCCGAATTCGCCGGCGAGCAGGCGCTGCTTCAGCGCGAGGCGGGGCTGCTCGATGATGAAGTTGAATCCGACGACGGAGGATTTTTTCGCCCGCGCATCGTCGGCGATCATCTGCTCGAGCTCCGCGTGGTCGAGCGTCGGCGGCTTCTCCACGTAGGTCGGGAGGCCGAGGGCCGTGATGGCGGCGTGCATTTCGGCGTGCAGGTTGATGGGCGTCGGCACGACCACGAGGTCGAGGCCGCGGTGGCAGGCCTCGAGCATCGCGCGGTAGTCGGTGAACACGCTGACGCCCCGCTGGGCGAAGCGCAGGGTCTCCTGCTCCTTGGTGAAGGCGCCGGGATGGGGGTCGCAGGTGCAGACGAGCTTGGCCTCGCCGCTGGCCTCCAGCCGGGCGACCGCGTTGTGGTGCGAGCCGGCGAAGCCCCCCAGGCCGATGATTCCGATGCGGATGGGGTCGTTCACACGATTTTGAGTTTGGGGAGGTCCTGCCCGTCGATGAGCCCGACGGGCTGGCCGCGGGCGTTGATCACGATGAGGTCGTCGATTTTGTGGGCTTCAAAGAGGCGGAGCGCATCGACGCCCAGGGCGGTGTCCCGGATCGTCTTGGGGGAGCGCGTCATGAAGGTGGCGACGGGCTTCTGCAGGAAATCGGGCCCGGTGAGCGCGCTGCGGCGGAAGTCGCCGTCGGTCAGGATGCCCGTGAGCCGGCCGGTTTTTTTCGCGACGAGCGCGATGCTGCCGCTCTTGGCCTTGGTCATCGCGAGGATGGCGTCCTGGGTGGAAACGGTGTCCGAGGCGATGGGCAGGCGGTCGGCGGTGCGCATGATGTCGCTCACACGCAGAAGCAGGACGCGGCCCAGATTCCCCGCGGGATGATATTTGGCGAAGTCATCGCGCGTCAGGCCGCGCGACTCCAGGAGCACCATCGCGAGGGCGTCGCCGAGGGCGAGCGCGGCGGTCGTGCTGGCGGTGGGCGCGAGCTCGAGCGGGCAGGCCTCGCGGGGGACGCGGAACAGCAGGCGGTGGTCGGCCGAGCGGGCGAGATCGGAATCCGGACTGCCGGTGAAGGCGACGACCTGCAGGCCGAAGCGCTTGAGCATCGGCACGAGGCGGAGGATCTCGTCGGACTGGCCGCTGTTGCTGAGGAGAAAGGCGAGGTCGCCCTCGGCGCAAAGCCCGAGATCGCCGTGCAGCGCCTGCGTGGCGTCGAGAAAGCACGAGGCCACGCCCGTACTGTTGAAGGTCGCGGCGATCTTCTGGGCGATGTGCGCGGACTTGCCGACACCGCTGAAAATCAGTTTGCCCCCGGCGGCGTTGACCGCCTCGACGGCCCGGGCCGTCGCGATGAACTCCTCCCCCAGGCCCTTCGCCGTCTCGGTGAGCGCGGCGGTTTCGATCTTGATGCAGGCGCGCGCGCGGGCGAGGGCGTTTTTGGGGTGCAGGGCCATTTATTGTTTGAGTCGCGGAAGTAGGACGCGGAATTTACGGCGAACGACCGCCCATTCAATCCCTTTCACCGTCCGATGACTCCCACCCGCAAAATTTTTGCCCTCGGCGCGCTCGGCGTGCTGCTGCTGGGCGCGGGCTGCGGCGGGGGCGACAGCCTGGCGTTCTCCGCCGAGACCGACGATCCGCTGTACCAGCAGAGCCTGCAGCTCAAGAAACAGGGCCGCGGCTCCGAGGCGCTGGCCGGGCTCCTGAAGGTGATCGAGCGGCGCGGCGAGCAGCCGTCGCCGGAGTCGCACCTCGACGCTGGCCTGATCTATCTCGAGCACATCAAGGACCCGGTCGAGGCGATCCATCACTTCAAGAAGTACCTCGACCTCGCGCCGAACTCCACCAAGGCCGCGCTCGTGCGCCAGAAGATCGACGGTGCGCGGCGGGAGCTGTTCCGCTCCATGCCGGGCCGGCCGAGCGACGACCAGGTCGGACGTTTCGCGGGCACGGGAGAGGTTGACCAGCTGCGGCGCGAAATCGAGGACCTGCGCGCCGAGAACGCCCGACTGCGCGGCGTGGCACCCGCCCCGTATTCCCGCACCAGCCGCGGCCCGGTGACGCCGAGCGATCCGATGCCCCTGCCGTCGTCGGAGACCGTGGTGAAGGTGACGGCGATGCCGGCGGACTTCGTGCCGGCGACGGTGGTGCCCGTCACCCCGATGTCGGAGACGACCCAGGCCACGATGTTCGGTGCGCGGCCCCAGCCGCAGGCGCCGGCCCAGTCCCGGCCCACGACGACCGCGCCGCGGCCCGCGACCACGACGGCGCGGCCCGCCACGACGCCCACCCGGCCGGGTGGAACCGCCGGCAAGCGCCACACGATCGCGGCGAAGGACACGCTCTACAGTCTCTCGAAACGTTATGGCGTGAGCCCCGAGGCCATCGCGGCGGTGAACCGCGACGTCCTGCCCAAGGGCGTGAACTCCACGCTTAGCCCGGGGATGGAGCTCAAGATTCCCTGACCGATGCCGCGCACATCCCGCCGAACCTCCGTCTTCACCGAATCCCTGATCCGCGAGATGTCGCGGGTCGCCGCCCGTCACGGCGCGATCAACCTCTCGCAGGGCTTTCCCGACTGGGACCCGCCTGCCGAGCTGGTGCAGGCGGGGAAGGACGCGATGGACGCCCACCGCCACCAGTACGCGGTGACCTGGGGCTCGAACGAGCTGCGCGCGGCGCTCGGCGCCAAGATCGCCCGCTGCATGGGCGTGCCGGTCGACGCGGACCGCGAACTCGTTGTCACCTGCGGGGCGACGGAGGCGATGATGGTCGCGATGATGACGGTGTGCGACCCGGGCGACAAGGTCGGGCTCTTCTCGCCCTTCTACGAGAACTACAACGCCGACGCGATCCTCACCGGGGCGCAGGCGATCCACGTGCCGCTGCACCCGCCGCACTACCGCTTCGACCCGGCGGAGCTGCGCCGGGCGTTCGAGCGCGGGCTGAAGGCCTTCATCCTCTGCAATCCCTCGAATCCCTGCGGCCGCGTCTTCACCCGCGAGGAGCTGCTCCAGATCGCGGCGCTCGCGGAGGAGTTCGACGTCTTCGTGCTGACCGACGAGGTGTATGAACATATCGTATACGCGCCGCACCGGCACACGTATTTCGCGACGCTGCCCGGCATGGCGTCCCGCACGCTGATGTGCTCTTCGCTGTCGAAGACCTTCTCGATCACGGGCTGGCGGCTCGGCTATGTCCACGCCGCGCCGGAGATCATCGCGCAGGCGCGCAAGGTCCACGACTTCCTCACCGTGGGCGCGGCGGCCCCGCTGCAGCATGCGGTGGTGACGGCGCTGAACTTTCCGCCGAGCTACTACGACGGCCTCGCGGCGGAGTATGCGGCGTCGCGCGACGTGCTGCTCCACTATCTCGACCAGACGGGCCTCGCCTACACGCGGCCCGAGGGCGCGTACTTCGTGATGGTGGACATCTCGCCGTTCGGCTACGCGAGCGACGTGGAGTTCGCCCACTGGATGGCGCAGGAGATCGGCGTCGCGCCGGTGCCGGGCTCGAGCTTCTTCGCCAACGGCGAGAACCGCTACATCCGCCTCAATTTCGCGAAGCGTCC
Organism: Verrucomicrobiota bacterium; assembly: GCA_026398065.1. Taxonomy (GTDB): domain Bacteria; phylum Verrucomicrobiota; class Verrucomicrobiia; order Opitutales; family Opitutaceae; genus GAS368. The sequence goes on from JAPLTR010000679.1 coordinate 13,734, forward strand.
GGCGACGCTGCACGCGGCGGGCGAGCGGTTGCTGAAGTTGAAACGCTGAGCGGGTCAGACCCGCCAGCTCTGGAGGATGCGGATGTAGTTGGCGCGCTCGTGGGCGGCGGGATCGGGGCAGCGCTTGAGGTTCATCGCCCCGCGCACCTCGTCCATGGAGTTGTAGTTGTGCTCGGCCATCCAGGAGCGGAGGCCGTTGATCAGCACCGCGAGGAAGGCCGGGCCGTGCTTGAGGAGCGCGGACACGACCTGCACGCCGTGGGCGCCGGCGAGGATGGCCTTGATCGCGTCCTCCGCGTGGTGCACGCCGCCGCTGCAGGCGAGCGAGCCCTTCGCATGGGGGGAGATGATCGAGAGCCAGCGCAGCCGGAGGAGCAGCTCCGAGGAGTCGGAGAGCTTCAGCTGCGGCACCACCTCGAGGTCCTCGATGTTGAAGTCGGGCTGGTAGAACCGGTTGAAGAGGACGACGCCGGCCGCGCCGCTCTGTTCGACGGCGAGCGCGAAGTTCGTCATGGTCGTGTGGAAGGGCGAGAGCTTCACGGCGACCGGTATCTTCACGGAGGATACGACGGTGCGCACGATGTGCAGCATCTCGACCTCCACCTGGTCCGCGTCCAGTTCGGGCGAGGTGGCGAGCTGGTAGAGGTTGAGCTCGATGGCATCGGCGCCGGCCTCCTCGAACTGCTGGGCGCAGCCGACCCACGAGCCGATTTCGCGGCCATTGAGGGAGGCGATCACCGGGATGCGCAGCATCTTCTTCAGGCTGCGGATGCGCTTCAGGTACTGGTCGGGGCCGAGCTGGTACTCCTCGAAGCGGGGGAAGTACGAGGTGGCCTCCGACGTGCTCTCGCCCGGGGTCTCGGTGTGATGGACGAGGGCGCGCTGCTCCATTTCGAACTGCTCGGCGAAGAGCGAGCGCAGCACGATGGCGGCGGCCCCGGCCTCCTCCAGGGCGGCGCACGCCGAGAGATTGTCGCTGAACGGCGAGGCGCCGACGATGAAGGGATTGCGCAGCTCGAGACCGAGGTAGCGCGTGGTCAGATTCGGGATCATGGGGTGGCGGGTTTGGCGGCCGTGGATTTGTCGGTGGACTGGCCGTTGGTGCCAGGCGTGGCGGCGAGGGATTCGTAGAAGGCGAAGCGGCGGCGCACATCGGTCTGCGCCTGGACGCCGAGTTCGTCGGCGCGCTCCGGATCGACATTTTTCAGGATGCCGAAGCGGGTCTCGTTGCCGGTGAAGCGCGTGAGCTCGAGCTTGGGCGCGCCGGAATCGAGGCGGAAGGGATTCTGGCCGGCGGCAGCGAGTTTCGGGTCGCGGCGGAAGAGCGGCCAGTAGCCGGTGTCGACCGCGAGCTTCTGCTGTTCGGCGCCGAGGTGGAGCGGGAACCCGTGGGCGATGCACGGGCTGTACGCGATGATGAGGGACGGGCCCTGGTGGGCCTCGGCCTCGCGGAAGGCGAGGAGGGTCTGCGAATCCTTCGCGCCCATGGCGACGCGGGCGACGTAGACGTGCCCGTACTGCATGGCCATCAGGGCGAGGTCCTTCTTCGCGATGGGCTTGCCGCCCGAGGCGAACTTCGCGACCGCGCCCATCGGCGTGGATTTCGAGGACTGGCCGCCGGTGTTGGAGTAGACCTCCGTGTCGAGGACGAGGATCTTCACGTTGGCGCCCGTGGAGAGCACGTGGTCGAGGCCGCCGAAGCCGATGTCGTAGGCCCAGCCGTCGCCGCCGATGATCCACACGGACTTCTTCACGAGGTGGTCGACGAGCCCCGCGAGGCGGTTGGCCGCCGGGAGGTCCTTGAGCAGGGCGAGCTTGGCGCGGAGCGCGATGACGAGCTGGCGCTGGAGGGCGATGCCCGCCTCGGTCGTCTGGTCGGTGGCGAGCATCTCCGAGACAAACGTCTCGCCGAGCTGCGTCGCGAGGCTCTTGAGGAGGTCGCGGGCGGCGCCGGCGTGGCGGTCGGTGGCGAGGCGCATGCCGAGGCCGAACTCGGCGTTGTCCTCGAAGAGGGAGTTGGCCCAGGCCGGCCCGCGGCTCTCGCTGTTCTGGCAGTAAGGCGTGGTCGGGAGGTTGCCGCCGTAGATCGAGGAGCAGCCGGTGGCGTTGGCGATCAGGAGGCGGTCACCGACGAGCTGGGTGAGGAGCTTGAGGTACGGCGTCTCGCCGCAGCCGGCGCAGGCGCCGGAGAACTCGATGAGCGGGCGCAGGAACTGCGAGGACTTGAGTTCGGGCTTGAGCTTGGTGCGGTCGGGATCGGGGATCGCGAGGAAGAAGTCCCAGTTGGCGCGCTCGGCGGCGAGCAGCGCGGGTTGCGGCGCCATGTCGATCGCCTTGTGGCGCGGGTTGGTCTTGTCCTTGGCGGGGCAGACCTGGACGCAGAGGGAGCAGCCGGTGCAGTCCTCGGGCGCGACCTGCAGCGTGTAGCGCTGGTTCGGAAAATCGTTCGAGCGGAACGGCGTGGACTTGAACTCGGCCGGGGCGCCCTCGAGCGCGGCGGGCTCGTAGAACTTGGCGCGGATCGCGGCATGCGGGCAGATGAGCACGCACTTGTTACACTGGATGCAGATCGAGGCGTCCCACTGTGGGATCTCGAGGGCGATGTTGCGCTTCTCGAACCGGCTCGTGGCGGTGGGCCAGCAGCCGTCGGCCGGGAGCGCGCTGACGGGGAGGGAGTCGCCCTCGCCGGCGAGGAGCTTGGCGGTGATGCGCTGGACGAAGTCCGGGGCGCCGACATAGCGCGGCGGGATGGTGGCGGCCGGCGTCGAGTCGACGGCGGCGGCGAGTTCGGCGGAGATCGGGGTCAGCTCGTGGAGGCCGGCGAGGGCGGCGTCGACGGCGGCGTAGTTCATCGCGACGACGGCCTCGCCCTTCTTGCCGTAGGTCTTCTTGATCGTGGCCTTGATCTGCGCGATGGCCTCGTCGCGGGGAAGCACCCCGGAGAGGGCAAAGAAGCAGGTCTGCAGGACGGTGTTGGTGCGGCGGCCCATGCCGGCCGTCATCGAGACCTGAGTGGCATCGATGAGGAAGACGCGCAGCTTCTTCGCGAGGATCGTGCGCTGCCAGTCGCGCGGCAACCGGCTCCAGGTGTCCGCGGGGGAGTAGGGCGAATTGAGCAGGATGATCGCGCCGGTGCGGGCGAAACCGAGGACGTCGGTCTGGCCGACGAAGGCGAACTGGCTGCAGGCGACGAAGTCGGCCTTCCGGATCAGGTACGGGGCGTTGATCGGCCGCGGGCCGAAGCGCAGATGGGAGGTCGTCATCGAGCCCGACTTCTTCGAGTCGTACACGAAGTAGCCTTGGGCGTAGAGCGGGGTCTGCTCGCCGATGATCTTGATGGAATTCTTGTTGGCTCCCACGGTGCCGTCGGCGCCGAGGCCGATGAACACGCAGCGGCGCACGTCGATCGCCTCGAGGTCGAACTCGGCGTCGTACTCGAGCGAGGAGCCGGTGACGTCGTCGTTGATGCCGAGGGTGAAGCGGTGGCGGGGCTCCCAGGTCGCGAGGTTCTTGTAGACCGCGCAGACCATGCCGGGGGTGAACTCCTTCGAGCCGAGCCCGTAGCGGCCGCCGACGACGCGGGCGGAGCCGGCGAGGGGCGAGCGGGCCTCGCAGAGGGCGGCGACCACGTCGAGGAAGAGGGGTTCGCCGATGGAGCCGGGCTCCTTGGTGCGGTCGAGCACGCCGATGGCCTTCGTGGATTTCGGGAGCGCGGCGAGGAACGACTTGACGTGGAACGGGTGGAAGAGGCGGACGGAGATCACACCGACCTTCTCGCCCTTGGCCACGAGCCAGTCGACGGTCTCGGTGACGGTCTCGACGCCGCTGCCCATGACGACGACCACGCGGTCCGCCTCGGGATGCCCGTGGTAGTCAAAAAGGTGATACTGGCGGCCGGTGAGGGCGGCGAACCGGTCCATGGTGTTCTGAACGATGGCGGGCAGCTCCTCGTAGTAGCGGTTCACGGACTCGCGGCCCTGGAAGTAGACGTCGGGGTTCTGCGCGGTGCCGCGGATGGTCGGGCGGTCGGGGGTGAGCGCGCGGGCCCGGAAGGCGGCGATGTCGCCCTCGTCGACCATGGCGCGGAGCACATCGTTGCCGAGGGTGGTGATCTTCTGGATCTCGTGGGAGGTGCGGAAACCGTCGAAGAAGTGAATGAAGGGGAGGCTGGCCTTGAGCGAGGCGACGTGGGAGATCAGCGCGAAGTCGTGGGCTTCCTGGACGGACTTGGAGGCGAGGAGGACGCAGCCGGTGGCGCGGCAGGCCATGACGTCGGCGTGGTCGCCAAAGATCGAGAGCCCCTGCGCGGCGAGGGCGCGGGCGCTCACGTGCAGCGTGAGCGGCATGAGCTCGCCGGCGATCTTGTAGAGATTGGGGATCATCAGCAGGAGGCCCTGCGACGCCGTGAAGGTGGTCGTCAGCGCGCCGGTGAGCAGCGAACCGTGGACGGTGCCGGCGGCGCCCGCCTCGGACTGCATTTCCACCACCCGGGGGATCTCGCCCCAGAGGTTCGGCTTGTCGGCCGCGGCCCACTCGTCGCACGATTCGGCCATGGCCGAGGACGGGGTGATCGGGTAGATCGCGATGACCTCGTTCAGGCGGTAGGCGACGGAGGCGACGGCCTCGTTGGCGTCGAGGGTGGCAAAGGCGGAGGCTGGTTTTTGGGAACTCATGAGAAAACGCGGCCGTTTGGTCGCATGGGGTCCAGCATGACAAAATCTGCGGGGTCTGACTGTGCATGGCTTGGCATTCGCGGCGCAGGATTTGCGAAGCGTGAGCGTTCCGGTGGGCCGGGGGATGCCGCGGCGTGCCGGCGGGTCCCCGAAACCTGAGGGATTTTCCGGCGAGGGGCTGGGCGGCAGACCCGGGGCGGTCCGCATGCAGGAGCCTTGATTTGGTTGGATTTGTCCGGATTTACCCGAAGGCGAGCCGAGCCGGGATTCGGCCGATCTGCCTCCAGGGCGACCTTGATCCACCTTGATCTGGTCGGATTTGCTCGGATTTGGGGCGATTTCGTCGGATGTACCCCGACACTGAGGATGCCGGCCCATAAGCGGATCGAATCCGAGCGGTCCGGAACGAGTCGCTGGCCGGTTTCGCGGCCAGGGGTGCGTCGGCGGGCAGCCGGCGCAGGTGGGGTGAGGTCGGAGCGGGTTGGATCGGGGGCGATCAGGTCGGACCAGCCTTGATTTGCCTTGAAATGCCTTGATTTGCCTTGATCGGGACCGGCTGGGGGCGCGCCCGTCGGACGGGACGGTCGGCGCAGCCCGGTTGGGCGGGGCAACGGGCTCTCCTCGCGCCAAACGGGGGTATGGCGCGTCGGGTCGGCTCGACGCCGGGTGCCGGGTTGAGCGGGATGCATGGGAGACTCGGTGGTGGGAGGAGGAAATCAGGATGCTCGTTCTTCTAGAATAAAACAACTAAAAAGTGGATAAAAAGAACATATGACCGCACGCCACGATCCGGCCCCACGGAGGCGATCCGCGCGACGAACCGGCGCGACGGTGGGCCGGTCGGCGCCCCAGCGGACGGGCGCGAGATCGGTCCAAGACCGGCGTCGAAACGAGTGAACCGGTGCTCCCGCCGCGGTGCCGGTGGGCAGTCTACTGGGCGAGCGTCCGGCGCAGGGCGCGGGCCTCGGTCAGGAGTTCCTGCGCGGCGGCGAGGGTGGCGGCGTCCGGCGACG
>JAPLTR010000436.1 GCA_026398065.1 Verrucomicrobiota bacterium
CCAGTCTCTGGTACGTGGTGTGCGCCAGCCGGCCGATCGGCTACTGGCTCCTGCTCTGGAACGTCCCCATGCCCTTCTCCGGCGGCAGCGACGACCCGACCGAGGGGAGTGCGATCGACCGCTACTTCTTCCTGATCCACCTGCTGATCGGACTGTGGATCCTCTCCAAGCGAAAATTCTCCTGGGGCAAGACCATGAGCCAGAACGCCTGGGTCACGGCGCTCTTCATCCTGATGGCGGTCAGCATCCTGTGGTCGCAATACTCCTTCGTCTCGTTCAAGCGCTACGTGAAGGCCATGGGCTCCGTCACGATGGCCCTCGTGGTCCTGAGCGACGAGAAGCCGCTGGTGGCCATGTTTGTCGTGCTCCGCCGGTGCCTCTACATCCACCTGCCGATGTCGATCCTGTGCACCCGGTACTTTCGCGACATCGGCGTGTCCTATACCTACAACGGCATGGGCCAGTCCTGGCAGGGCATCGCCACCTCGAAGAACACCCTCGGTCAGATCGCCGTCATCGGCATCATCTACTTCGCCTGGGAGCTGAAAAGAAACTGGCCGGAATACCGGTGGAAAAACCTGCATCTCGCCTACCTGCTGATGGCCCTCTACCTCATGAAGGGCGCGGGCGACTCCGTCAGCATGACCTCCGTCTCGGTCAGCGCGTTTGCGCTCATGATCTTCTTCCGGGTCCAGTCGTTGCGACGGCGACCCCAGGCAATCCGAGGCTTTGTCTGGACGGTCTTCCTCTGCACCTTCGCACTCATCGCTCTCGTGATGACCCACAGTGTGGTGTTCTTCGAGCCGGATTCAATCTTTGGCAAGATGATCACGACCTTCGGCCGCGACATCACCCTGACCGACCGCACCAACATCTGGAACGACGTCTACGCCGCCGCCTCGCGCAATCCCCTGCTCGGCGTCGGCTACGGCGGCTTCTGGATCGGGCGGCTCGTCAACATCCCCTGGGCCGCCGGCCTCACCTGGGTGCTGGGCCAGGGCCACAGCGGCTACGTCGACACCTATCTCCAGATCGGCATCGTCGGGCTTTGCTTCCTGGCCGCCGTCTTGTTCGCGACGGTTCCGCGGCTGCTGAACGGTCTGCACGAGGATTTCGATTTCAACTGTTTCCGGATCACCATGCTGCTGACGATCATGTACGTGAACATCACCGAGTCCACCTACCTGCGCGGCGACCACCAGTTCTGGTTCATGTTCATGCTCGTGGTCTGGCAGGTCCCGCCCCGGCCGCAACCCGTGGAAGATCCTGAAATCTGGGAGGCGGAAGAACCTCCATTCATCGAGGAGAACGCCTCCGGCGATGGCGACCCGGTCCGGCGTCGGCGGGAGGAGGAAGGCCCGCCCCCGCTCTGGCCCAATCCCGCGAACCAAGCCCCTTTCGGATGAACACTCCATCGAGCCCTGACGCTCCGGTCGTCCTCTTCCTGGGCGACGCGGCGGCCGCCGAACCCGAGTTCGGGCAACTCAGCCTTGCCTGCCGCTTCTACGGACTGCGCCTGACCGTCCTCCCGCTCCCGAACGAGGGCACCCCGCTCCGCCTGCTCCCGGTCGGAAGCAGGGCGGGCCACGTCCTCGCGGTGCTGCACGACCACGATCTGTCCGAGGCGTCACCCGCGGCGCTGGCGAGCCTCCACTCCGCCCTGGCCGACCAGCGCATTCCGCTGGCCGTCGTCGGGATCGGACCCGGCGCCGACGGAGCGCGCCTCGCCGCCTTGTTTGGCCCGGTCACGGTCGGGGTGACGGACACCAGCCCCGGCCCCCAGCTGTGGTTTGCGGCCAAGGCCCCTTCCGACGTGGGGTTCGAACTGCGCGGCCTGGGCTTCCCGGTCGGGGTCGAGCCCACGGCCTGTTTCGCCAGCCCCGCCGACGCGGCTTTTCACATCCTGGCCACCGTCGGTCCGACGGAGGCGACGAGCCGGCCGACCATGGTGCGGGCGGAAAATAACGGCACCGCCCGCTATCTTCTGGCCCGGCTCGCGCCCGCCGGAGAGGGACGCAACCAGCACGGAAAGTTCGGCCGCACCCGCCTCGACGAGGCGCTGCCGCTGTTTGTCCTGCTCCGCGAAGCGGGCGGGGAACGCTGCTGGCGCCCGGCGGCCGCCCTCGCGAACCTCACCATCGACGACCCCTGGCTGACCGAGCCCTACGGCTGTCTCAGCTATCCCGGTCTCCTCGCCGAGATGCAGCGCGAGCGCTTCCATGCGACCATCGGGTTCGTGCCGTGGAACTACGACCGCTATGCGCCGGCCGTGGTGGAGCTCCTGCGCGCCCACCGGGAGCACTTCAGCCTCGCGGTCCACGGCAACAACCACGATCGGTATGAATTTTATCGATACGAGGCCCGGCCCTGCGACAACCATCGGCCCAAGCCCCTCGCCGAGCAGGCCTTCAACGTCCGCCAGGCCCTGGCCCGGATGGAGGCCTTCGAGCGGAGCGCCGGCCTCGCGTTCGACCGCGTCATGGTGTTTCCCCACGGCATCTGCCCCGCGGCCACCCTGCGGGAGCTGAAGCGGCGCGGCTACTGGGCGACCTACAACTACCACAACGTCCCGCTCGGCGAGACCCCGCCCGCCGACCCCGTGCTCAGCCTGCGCACCGTGAACGCCGACTGGTACGGGTTTCCCGCCGTCCGGCGGGCCTACCCGGAGAAATATCCGGAGGAGATGATCGCGATCGACCTGTTCCTCGGCAATCCGGTCATGTTCATGGGCCACCAGGACACCTTCTTCGGCGGGATCGACGCGTTCAACCCGCACGCCCGCATCGTCAACGCGCGCCAGCCCGCCGCGCAGTGGAAGAGCCTCGGCGAGATCAGCCGGCGCCTGCACCTGCTCCGCTGGCTCGACGGGCGGCATTGCGACGTGCGACTGCTCTCGCGCCACGCCCTCGTGGAAAACCCGCGGCGGGACGCCGTCGAATTTCACTTTGCCAAATACGAGCCGGCCCCGGAGTCGGTCGCCCGCATCACGCTCGACGGCGTCGAGCTCCCGTGGTCGTCCCGCGCGGGCGAACTGCACTTCACCGCGACGTTGCCGGCCGGCGCGTCACGGCTGGCCGAGATCCACTACGTGCCGGTCGCCGACGAGGCGCCCGTCCCGTTGCGCCGGACGGGGCTGCGCCGGCGCGTCCTCCGGCTGATCGCCGACTTTCGCGACCTCGGGCTCGCCAATTCCGTCGTCGGCCGCTCCGTGACCCGCAAGTACTACGGTGGGGGCAAGAAGCGTCTCACCGTGGGCGGCCTGGTGTCCCGGCTCGCCGCCGTCGTGCGGGGCAAGCGTGCCGACCGCAGCCCTCCCTCCCAGCAAAGCTGATCCCCGTTTCCGCCCGATGAGTGCCTTCCGCGCGAAAAACCTGCTCGTTCCCCACGACTTCGAGGTCAACTATGCCATCGGCTTCGCCCGCGGCCTCGTCGCCAACGGCGTGGACCTCGCCGTGCTGTCGTTCGACGACATGGTGCCCATGCTGCACGCGGCGGGCATCGCGCATCACAACATCCGGGGCAGCCTCGACCCGGATCGGAAGGTCTGGCAAAAGGCGGTCAACCTCGCCCGATACTACCTGCGGCTGCTCTGGACGGTCTTCCGGTACCGGGGAAGCACGATTCACTTCACCGGCCTGCTCACGAGCCGGATCATCCTGTGGGACGGCCTGCTGCTCCCCTTTTGGTTCTGGCTCTGGGCCGGGACCTACGTGCACACCGCCCACAACGTCCTGCCGCACAGTCGGGAAAACAGCCGCCTCTTCCGCTGGATGTACGCCTGGATCTATCGCTTTCCCGACGCGATCATCGCCCACACCGACCGGGTCGCCGAACAGCTCGTCGTGGAATTCGGCGTCGATCCCGCGAAGATCACCACGATCTCCATCGGACTCAACGAGGAGATGCCAGCCACGACGCTCTCCGTCTCGGCCGCCCGGAAACAGCTCGGCCTCCCGCCCGACGGGCCCATCGCGCTGTTCTTCGGGAAGGTGGAGCCCTACAAGGGAGTCGATCTGCTGGCGGAGGCCTGGGGTCTGGTCCGCACGCCCGATGCCCGCGTGGTGGTCGCCGGGTGGTGTCCGGACGAGGGCTACGCGAAAACGATCCGCGCCGCCATCGCCCGCTCACCGCAGAGCGCCACCATGGAGTGGCGCGAAGGCTTCGTGCCCAACGAGGACGTCGCGGCCTGGCTGCAGGCCTGCGACGCCGTTGTGATGCCGTATCGCAACATCTACCAGAGTGGCGTCGTGTTCCTGTGCCTGCGCTTCGGCATGCCGATCGTTGCGACCCGCGTCGGATCCCTGCACGACTACATCGACGCCGACTCGGGCGTGCTCACCGAAACCAACGACCCCGCCGGCATCGCCCAGGCGCTCGACCGGTTCTTCAGCACCCGGGATCGGTTCCGCCGCGACGAAATCGCCCGCCGGGCCGGCAAATACAGTTGGGACCGGCAGTGCCTCACGATTAAACACTTGTATCGCTGAGAGGGGGAACGCAAAAAGTTCTTTTATGCGACGCGTGCTTCTGGTCTCCAACAAGGTGTTCCACTACCGGGTGTCGAACTACAACTATTTCCACCGGCGCTTTCGCGAACTCGGGTGGGATTTCTGCGTGCGCGCCAATGAGTTGGAGCGGAAGAACCCGTATCCGCTGCAGTTCGATTTCAAGGAGATGCCGTTCAAGTTCGGGGACTACAAACGCGAGATCGAGGAACTAAAGCCCGACGTCGTCATCCTCTTCCTCCATCTCAAGAACACGATCATCTTCCCCCTCGTCCACTGGCTGAAGCTCAAGGGCATCCCCGTCGTGTACTGGAACAAGGGCGTCAACCTCGAGGTGGACCACCAGTGGTTGCGCAATCTCCCGTTCTACTACATCCACTCGCTCTGTGACGCGATCGTCCTCTACTCCCAGCATGAGGTGAAGGACATCCGCCCGGGCAACCGGAAGAAGGTCTTCGTCGCCAACAACACCGTCAATTTCGACGCCTTCCCCGCCGTCACCGCCTCCAAGGAGGAACTCAAAAAGGAGTTCGGCATCCCCTTCAAGAAGGTCGTCCTGTTCGTGGGCCGCATGCGCGGCGTGAAGAAGGTCGAACACCTGATCAGCGTGTTCAACGAGATCGACGAACCCGACTGCGGCTGCGTCATCGTGGGCGATCCGATGGGCTATGATCTGCCCTCCCTGATCAAGAAGAAGAACATCCTGCATCTCGGGGAAATTCACGATCCCGAAGGGATTAAGATCAGCAAGATCTTCAAGCTCTCCGACCTCTTCGTGATTCCCGGCGACGTCGGTCTCGGGATGAACCAGGCCTTCTACTGGGGTCTGCCGGTCGTGACCGAGGCGGGCATGCAGCCGCCGGAAATCCACTACCTCACGCAGGGACGCAGCGGCTTCATCGTGCCCGAAAACGACACCGCCGCCCTCAAGGAAAAGATGCTCCTCCTCCTGCGGGACGACGCCCTGCGGGCCCGGTTCAGCGCCGCCGCCCGCGAGGACATCATGCGCGAGGCGACCGTGGAGAAGATGTTCTCCGGCTTCCGCGAGTGCGTCACCGCCCTCACCGACCCGAAGTCCTCCCTGTGCGCGCGACGGTTTCGTTGATTTTCCCCATCCGGCCCGAACTTTGCTGAAACGCTGTCGCTCCCGCTGACACTCATCATGACCGCCCCGAGTCCCAACGTCCCCCTGCGGACCTCCCTTGAACGCTTCGTGACCTGGCTGGAGGCCTACGGCGAGACGTCCCAGGACCATCAGGATTTTTACGCGAGCAAGGTGGGTCGCGCGGCCAAGAACCTCTACTATCGCAGCCCGCTGCTCGGCAAAATCGCGGTGCTGCCGATGGTCGCCTGCGAGGCCTTCTTCCCGTGGACCCGGCGGTTCTACTTCCCGCGGATGCGTCTGCCCATCTCCGACGCTCATTTCGCGATGGGATATGCGAAACTTCATCAGGTCACCGGCGAACGTCGCTACCTCGACCGAGCCATTCATTTCCTTGAGGTGCTGGAGCAAACCCGGGTCCCGGGCTTCGAGCGACACGGCTGGGGCTATCCCTTCGACTGGCAGACCCGCGGCGGCATCCTCGCGCAGGGCACGCCCCTCATCACGACGACGCCCTATTGCTACGAGGCCTTCACCGACGTCTACCGCATCGACGGCAATCCCCGCTGGTACAAAACCATGCGCTCGATCGCCGACCACTGCCTCCTCGACTACCGCGACATCGAGACCGGTCCGAACGCCGCGACCTGCACCTACACGCCCACCGGAGGCGAGCGGGTCGTCAACGCGAGCGCCTACCGCGCCTTCACGCTGTTCAGCGCGTGGAAGGAATTTGGCGACGAGCGCTACCGCGCCGCCGCCGAGCGCAACCTCAATTTCGTGTTGGCGTGCCAGCTCTCCGACGGCTCCTGGCCCTACGCCGTCGATGGCGAGCGTCCGTTCGTCGACCACTTCCACACCTGTTTCGTGATGAAGGCTCTGGCCAAGATCGAGGCCCTCACCGGTCACGCCGGGTGCAACGCCGCGCTCGCCCGCGGCGTGGACTACTACGTCAAGAACCTCTTCGACGAGTCGGGCCTTCCCCGGCCCTTCGCGCGCGCCCCGCGGCTCGTGGTGTACAAGCGCGAACTCTACGACTGCGCCGAGTGCATCAACCTCGGCGTCCTCCTGCGCGGGCGCTACCCGGCCCTCGATGCCGCGGTCGATCGCACCGTCGAGGAGATCGTCCTCCGCTGGCAGCTGCCCGACGGCCACTTTCACAGCCGGCTGCTTCTGCTCGGCTGGGACAACGTCCCCATGCACCGCTGGGGCCACTCCGAGATGTTCCGTTCCCTCTGCCTGCGGCTGCACGCGGAACACACGGCCAAGCCCAAAACCTAACCCCTCCCCGTCCCATGTGCGGTATTTGCGGCCAGTTCAATTTCGCCTCCCAAACCCCGGTCGATCCCCGCGGCATCGAGCGCATGATGGACACGATCAAGCACCGTGGGCCCGACGATTCCGGCAAGTTTATCGACGGCTCGCTCGGCCTTGGCTTTCGCCGGCTGTCGATCATCGACCTCTCCGCCGGACACCAGCCGATGTCGGACCAGGCGGAGTCCGTCTGGGTTGTCTTCAACGGCGAGATCTACAATTTCCAGGAACTGCGCCGCGAGCTGGAGGGATACGGCCACGTGTTCCGCACGCATTGCGACACCGAGGTCATCGTTCACGGCTACAAGCAGTGGGGCGACGCCGTGCTGGACCGGTTCAACGGAATGTTCGGCCTCGCAATCTGGGATGTGCGCAAGCGCCGGCTCGTGCTCGCCCGCGACCCGATGGGCATCAAGCTGATTTATTTCTCCCTGCAGAACGGCACCCTGCTCTTCGGTTCCGAGATCCGCCCGGTGCGCGCGGCGTCCCCGACGCCCCCGCCCGTCGACGTCGAGTCGATCAACCTGTTCCTGCGCTACCGCTACACGCCCGCGCCGCGCACGATGTTCACCGGCATCCACAAGCTGGCGGCCGGCGAAAAACTCGTGGTCGAGAACGGCCGCGCGACCGTCAGCCGCTACTACCGCTTCGAGCCCGTGCCGTTTAGCCCGCAGCCGAGCGTTGACGAGGCCGGCGAGCGGTTGCTTCAGCTCTACAAGGACGCGATGAAGCGCCACCTCATCAGCGACGTGCCGCTCGGCCTGCTGCTGAGCGGCGGCATGGACTCCGGTCTGCTGCTGGGCCTGATGAACCTCCACGGCAAACCGTGGGAAACCTTCACCGTGGGCTACGGCGCCTCGTTCCGGGACGATGAGTTGGATGACGCCGCCGAGACCGCCAAAATTTACGGAGCCAACCATCATGCGGTCCACATGGACCAGTCCGCCTTCGAGACCGCCCTGCCCCGGATCGTCGAGTCGTTGGAGGAACCCGTCGCCTCCTCCTCGATCGTGCCGATGGATTTTGTGTGCCAGCGCGCCCGCGAAGTGGTGAAGGTCGCCCTGATCGGCCAGGGACCGGACGAACTTTTCGGCGGCTACCACCGCCATCTCGGCGTCCACTACGGCGCCCTCTGGCGCGCGACTCCCGGCTGGCTGCGCGGTCTCGGCTCAACCGCAGCGCGCTTCATGCCGCGCAACGATTCCCTCACGCGCGGTCTCTACTCGCTCAGCGAAAAGGACCAGCTGCGGCGTTTCCAGCAGACCTTCTCCATCGTGCCCGGCGAGACGCTCGACAGTCTGTTCAAACCCGGCCTGCTGCCCAAAGGGGTGGATGGCGAGGCGCTCGCCTGCTGGGAGGAGCACCGCCCGGCCATGGCCCGGCTCGACGAGCTCAATGCCTTCCAATTGCTCGAAGTCCGCTCTTCCCTGCCCGACGAGCTTTTGATGTACGGCGACAAGCTCTCCATGGCCCACTCGCTGGAGGTTCGCGTCCCGTTCCTCGACCGCGAGGTCGTCGAGTATTCGCAGCAGCTCGGCGCCTCCTTCAAAGTCCGCCACGGCGTGCGCAAGTGGCTGCACCGTCGCGTCGGCCAGCACTTCCTCCCCAAGGAAATCCTCCAGCGCAAAAAGCGCGGTTTCGCGGTGAATGTCGTCGACGACTGGTTCCGCCAGTCGCTCCAAGGCCGGATTCACGAGTACTTGGCCGACGACAAGTCCCTCATCTACCAATATCTTCGTCACGATACGGTGACCGGACTGCAGCAGCGGCATTCGTCCGGTAAAAAGGACCACCACAAGATCCTCTTTAGCATAGTAGTGCTGGAGCAATGGCTGCGGAGCAACCGGTAACCCGTCTGTTAACTCCGTATTACGTGCAGAATTTTCATTGCCGCATCCTACGTACGAGATGAAAATGGGCGAATGTGCCCCAAGTTCCTCCCGCTGCGGGCACGTCACCAAGCCACAGTCCGCCTGAATACTCCGCCACCATAATCTATCACCACGATCCGGTGCCTGGTCGCAGGCCCCCGCACTTCTCTCCCCCTGCCGGAGCCAGTCCAATTTTCTTTCTACGCCGATGAAACGCCCACTCCTGATTATATTGTCCCTTGCATGGTTTCTGTCTGCCGCCTCTGCCAAGGTCATCAATGTCAGATCGTGCTCCCAAGACGATTTTGAAGACGCCTACTACCGCCAGTCGGTTCCAGGCGACATTCTCGTGCTTCCCGCCGGCACCGGCACCTGGGGCGCCTCCTCCCGGCCCAACGAAGGGGTGATCTATATCATCACCAATGTCACGGTCATCGGCCAGGGCGATTCCACGGTCATCACCCTGGCGGACACCGGGAAGACCTACGCCAACGGCGTCATCGCCGTGTGGGGTCAGGCCACCTTCGCCCGCATGAAGATCATTGGCAGCAACGCCAATCCCGTCACCGCGTTCCAGATCGTCCCCTACACCAACACGGGCGGCGCACCTTATTCCGAACCGGGCAAGGGCATTTCCTTCACCGGTGGCTTCCGCCTCACTGACATCACCTATGTGGGCGGCCAGGGGCCCACGGCCGACGCCTATTTCGCCTTCGTCTCCCAAGGCATCGAAAACGGCCTGATCGACAACTGCCGCATCACCGGGCGCAACGGCTCCGCGGAGCTGATCCTCGGCCGCGGCATCAACAACGCGGGGCTGCTCGACGCCCCGTTTGGCAGCGCCAACAATGTCTTCATCGAGGACTGTACGTTCAACGGCACGGGCTACGTCTGCGACGCCAACTCCCTCGCAAGCTTCGTCGTCCGCTTCAACACCATCAATGGCTCCAACAAGGTCGACGGCCACGGCCTCGCCAGCAACAGCCCCCCCCGGAGTTTCCGCAGCCTTGAGGTGTATCGCAACCGGTGGACCGGCGGCGGCACCTCTGCGACGGCGATCGAGATCCGCGGTGGCACGGCCATGATCTTCGACAACACCTCTGACTTCGCCGGCGCCAGCGCCGCGGGCGACCGCTTCTTCCTGACCGACTACGGCTATCAGGGCCTCTGGCCCAACTTCGGCGTGCAGGTCGCGAGCGTGACCGCCGGCAATCCCACCACGATCACGACGGTCGCCCCACACGGCTATGCCAACGGCATGCCCGTGGTCGTCACCGTCACGCCCACCACCCCGCCGATCGCCAACGCCTTCAATATCACCGTGACCGGCCCCAGCACGTTCACGATCCCGTTCGCCACCACGGTGGGTGCGACGATTCCGCTCAATTCCAACCAAGGCAACACCACGATCTACATGACGCCCGCCAACTATCCGATCAAGGATCAGGTCGGTGTGAGCAAAGACCCGAAAACCGCCGGCGGCGATCCCGCGTATATTTTCAACAATCGGAAGGGCGGAGTCGTCTGGACGCGCAATTCCTCCCCCATCGCCGCGAGCGCAATCACCACTTATCAGGTCCAGACCAGCAACCCCAGCGCCACCTTCACCGATACGGATCTGATCCAGTCCAATCGCGACTTCTTCTCCGAGGCCGGTTTCGATGCCAATACCGGCGTCTCCACCGGCACCAAGGCCCAGATGCTCGCCTTCACCCCCTCCGTCGTCGGCTACGGTTGGTGGGTCACCGACGAAGGCTCCTGGAACAAGAAGCTCCCCGCCAATACCTCCGGACAGCTCTACACGTGGCGCGGCGTCGCCACCGGCTGGCAGCTGAAGTACACGCCCTACACCTACCCGCATCCGGCCCGCCTGCCCATCCCGGCCTCCAATCTTCGCTTCAACCCGTAAGCCCTTCGCTGTCACCCGCCCTGGTCCGAAGCCGTCGGTTGCCCGCGGCGTCGGCTGGTCTCTGATGTTCGCTTCCCAACTCTAAATCAATCGCCCATGAAACGCGTCGTCTCCCCGATGATCAATACCGTGGCGGATGCCCTCCGCCGGTTCGTCGGCTCCCTCCGGGCCCCGTCCGGCATTGCCCTGTTGTACGGCGTGCTTTTCGCCGCCTCCGCCTCTGCCGCCCAACTCTCCATGTCTTGGGACGACAATTCCTCCGATGAAACCGGCTTCATCATCGAGCGCGCGACCTCCGGTGGAGCCTTTGTGCAGATCGCCACCGTGGGACCCGATGTCACGACCTACGTCGACACCACCGTGGTCCTCGGCACCCAATATGCCTATCGCGTGGCTTCCTACAATGACGCCGGCACCGCCACCTACACCAATATCATCAGCAACGCCCCCGTCATCACCACTCAGCCCATCGCATCCCAAGCGGTCACCGCCTTCACTCCGGCGACCATGTCCGTCGTCGCGACCAGCCCCCTGGCCCTCACCTACCAGTGGAAGCGCAACGGGACCGACGTCTCCGGCGCCACCAACGCCACGCTGACCATCCCGTCCGCCTCCACCGCCACCGCCGGCACCTACACCGTCGTCGTCTCCAACGGCTTCTCGGTCACGAGCAACGACTCCGTTCTCACCATCACGCCCGTCGCGCAGACGATCACTTTCGGCCCCCTCGTCGGCAAGACCTTCGGCGACGCTCCGTTCACCGTCAGTGCCACCGCGTCCTCCAACCTGCCCGTCACCTTCTCCATTACGAGCGGTCCCGCCACCGCCAGCGGCACCAACGGCAGCACCATCACTCTTACGGCCGGCGGCACCGTTACCGTGCACGCCACCCAGGCAGGCAATGGCGACTACGCCGCCGCCCCCGCGGTCGACCAGTCCTTCGCCGTCGCAAAGCTATCGCAGACGATTACCTTCGGCACGCTCTCAGGGAAAACCTATGGCGACGCTCCGTTCAACGTCAGTGCGACTGCCTCAAGCGCCCTGCCCGTGACCTTCTCCATTGCCAGCGGTCCCGCTACCGCCACCGGCACCAACGGCAGCACCATCACGATCACGGGCGCCGGCGACGTCGTCGTCCGCGCTTCCCAAGCTGGCAACGGCAACTACAACCCAGCCACCGCCGTCGACCGCAACTTCGCCGTCGCCAAGGCCCTCCCCGTTGTCACGTGGAACAATCCGGTGGCCATCACTTACGGGACCGCTCTTTCCGCCACGCAGCTCAATGCCACCGCCTCCATTCCCGGCAACCTCGTCTACAACCCCGCGTCCGGTGCCATCCTGAACGCCGGTGGCAGCCAGACGCTCAACGCGACTTTCACCCCCACGGACAGCGCCAACTACTTCCCCGTCACCGCCACAGTCGCCCTGACCGTCAACAAGGCCACCCCGTCCATCACCACGCTCCCGACCGCCAGTGCGATCACGGTCGGTCAGGCCCTGTCCGCCTCCACGCTCACAGGCGGTGTCGCCTCCACCGCCGGCACCTTTGCCTACAGCACGCCGGCCAATGTTCCGGCCGTCGGCGCCGCCCAGAGCTTCGGCATCACCTTCACTCCGACCGACAGCGCCAACTTCAACCCCGCCACCGGCACCGTCACGCTGAATGTCAACAAGGTCACGCCTGTCATCACCTGGTCCGCGCCGGTCGCGATCACCTACGGCGCCGCCCTCTCCGCCACCCAGCTCAATGCCACCACGACCGTCCCCGGCACCTTCGTCTACAACCCCGCTGCCGGTGTCATCCTCAATGCGGGAGCCGGGCAGACGCTCAGCGTGACCTTCACTCCCAACGACACGGCGAACAACAACACGGCCACTGGCTCCACCACCCTCACCGTCAACAAGGCTGCGTCGACCATCACCACGCCCCCCACCGGCACCACCCTCACCTTTGGACAGGCTCTCTCCGCGTCGACGTTGTCCGGAGGGGTCGCCTCCGTGGCCGGTACCTTCTCCTACGCCAATCCGGCCACGATCCCGAACGCTGGTGTGGCCCAGGCTGTCCCGATCACCTTCACCCCTGCCGACACCGCCAACTATTCCACCGCCAGCGGGCTCGCCATTCTGACGGTTGACAAGGTTATCCCGACCATCACGACGGTGCCCTCGGCCAGAGCCATTTTCTCCAACCAGACCCTGTCCGCCTCGTCCCTTTCCGGCGGCGTCGCCTCCGTCCCCGGCACCTTCACCTTCACGAACCCCGGTTCATCTCCGGGCGTCGGCGTCGGACTGAGCGTATCGTTCACCTTTACGCCCACCGACTCGCTCAATTTCTCGACGGTGACCGGCACCACCGTGGTCACGGTCAACCCCGGCCTCGCACCGTCCACGCAGACGCCGACCATCACCACTCAGCCCACCGCGAGTCCGATCACGTTGGGCCAGCCGCTCTCGGCCTCGACGCTTTCCGGTGGTGTCGCGTCGGTGCCGGGCACCTTCGCCTTTTCGACCCCGTCATTCGTTCCCACCACGACGGGCCCTGTCAGCTACATCTTCCTCCCCACCTTCTCCAACAACTTCAACCCCGTGGTCGGTTCGGTCGTCGTGACGGTGAATCCGGCGGTGAAGACACCGAAGATCAACAGCCCTGCGACCGCCAGCGGCACGGTCGGCACCCCCTTCAGCTACAAAGTCACCGCGGCGGAGGCACCCACGAGCTTTAGCGCCGCCGGGCTGCCCGCCGGACTTTCCTTCGATTCCGCCACCGGCGCCATCACCGGCACCCCGACCGCGGGCGGCACGTTCACCGTCACGGTCGGAGCGACCAATCTCGCCGGTTCCGACACGGCCACCGTCTCTTTGGTCATCGCTCCCGCCACCCAGACCATCGCGTTCGGTGCTCCCTCCGCGTCGGTGCTGGTGGGCCGCCCGGTCACCCTCAGCGCGACCGCCAGCTCCGGCCTGGCCGTGTCTTTCTCGGTGGTCAGCGGCAATGCCAGCCTCAGCGGCAACAGTCTGACCATCTTCACCACCGGCCCCGTGGTCGTCCGCGCCACCCAGGCCGGCAACGCGGACTTCAGTCCGGCGAGCGCCACGGTGACCATCAGCAATATCACCACCAGCGCTCCCGCTCAGGTCTATTTCGGCACCATCGGCACCGATCCGCTCGCCGCGACGTTCTCGTCCGACGGCCGTACCGGCACCCTGTTTATGCTGATCTCCTCCACCGGTGAACCGTTCGTGGTCAACCTCACCCTCAATCCGGACGGTTCCTTCAATGTGACGATTCCCGCCGCCGCCCCGGCGGACGCCAGCTCCACCGCCGAAGACACGTCCGCTCCCGGTCGCGCCGCCGCCGGCGCGACCCGCACCTTCCGTGGCCGCGTGGTCAATGGCGTGCTCACGGGTACGCTCGACGAACTCGGGCTCTCGATCAACGGCACCGTCCAACCGGCCTCCGGTACCACCAGCGCGCTCGCCGGCTCCTACACGACGAGCGCCACCGGGTCCGCCAGCGGCACCACCTATGTGATCGTGGGCACCCAGGGCCAGACTTACGCCCTCTCGACCGGCTCGGGGATCGTCACCGCCGGCACCGGCACGGTCACCGCCAACGGAGCCTTCCAGGTGACCACCGCGAAAGGCACGATCGCCGGCACCGCCGATGCCACGACCACCGCAGTCACCGGCAGCCTGAAGCTGACCGATGGCTCCACGATCCCGCTGGTCGGAATCGGTACGACCACGACGCGGACTGACCGCGTGGTGAATCTCTCGGCCCGCGGCCGCGTCACGGCCAACGATCCTGCCCGCGTGTTTATCGCCGGCTTCGTGGTGGCCGGGTCGGGCTCGAAACAACTGCTCCTGCGCGCCGTCGGACCCGCTCTCGGCACCCTGGGCGTGCAAGACGCCCTGGCCAACCCCGCGCTCCAGCTCTTCGACAGCAAGGGCGTTCAGCTCGCGCAAAATGACGACTGGGGCAATGTCGCCGAGATTGACGCCGCTGGCACGCGCGTCGGGGCGTTCAAGCTCCCGGCCGGCAGCCGCGATTCCGCCCTCCTCACCACCTTGGCTCCGGGCGCCTACACCATGGTTGTTTCCACTGCGTCCGGCACCGGCACCGCTCTCGTGGAGGTGTACGACGCCAGCAGCAATCCTTCGACGGCCACCCAGGAGCTTTCGAACATCTCGACTCGCGGATTCGTCGAATCCGGCGATGGCGTGATGATCGCCGGCTTCGCCATCACCGGCAACTCGCCCAAGCGCGTCCTCGTCCGCGGCGTCGGTCCCGCGCTCACCGCCTTGGGCGTCGGCGGTGCGCTGGCGGATCCTTTCCTTGCGATCAACCAAGGCGGGACGGTGATTGCAGAGAACGACAATTGGGAGACTCCCCGGCCCCTCAGTTCGGCGCAAAAGGCCGCCACCGCCGCGGATCTTTCGGCCGCGGCCGCCAGTGCCGGAGCGTTTGCTTTGGCGCCTGGCAGCAAGGACGCAGCCGTTGTCGTGACCCTCGCCCCCGGCACCTACACCGCCGTGGTGTCCGGAGCCGGCGCGACCACGGGCGGCGCCCTCGTCGAGGTCTACGAACTTCCCTGACCTCGTCTGGCCACGTCCCGCTGTGACTCGGCGGGACGCCGCCGGTCTGAGTTCTTCCTGAGGCGTTGACGCGATGCTCACGCGATTTTTCCGGCGTCGCACCGTCTGGTGGCCCACGTGGCCCGTCTGCTTGTTCGCCCTGGTGGCGCTGGGCGTTCCCGTGGCGCTCTGGGCGTCGTATGGGGAATCCTTTCTTTCCCCCACGGACCGCCAGCCGGCCGATGTGCTCGTCGTCGAAGGCTGGATCGGCGTCGAGGGCATCCTCGCCGCCAAATCGGAGTTCGAGCGGGGCGGCTACCGTTTCATCGTGACCTCCGGCGGCGAGATGCGCCCGCGTTGGAACCCCGAACAGTGGAACTACGCGCTCGAGGCGCAAAAAGTTCTCCTCCGCGCCGGCGTCCCGCGTGACCGTGTCCTCGCCGCGCCGGCGCGGGACACACCGAGCCAGCGCACCTTCATCTCCGCCGTGGCCGTTCAGCGGGTGATCGAGGCCCGTGTCCCGGGGCTGAAAGCCGCGAATATTTTCACCGCCCACGCCCACGCCCGACGGAGTCGGTTGGTTTTCTCCAAAGCCCTGCCGGCCGGCACCCCGGTCGGTACCATCGCCTGGATCCCCCCGTCCCACGGGCCTGGGCCCTGGTGGAAGTCCAGCGAGCGCTCCCTCGACCTGCTCAAGGAGAGTGTCGGCTACGTGTTCGAAAGCCTGCTCGATTCCGGCCGGATTTTCGCCCCCGTCCGGGCGCCGGCGGGAGATCAGGCTTGGCCGGCGCCGGCCATCCACGTCGGCGGGAGCACCGCCACCCCGCCAGCCACGCCCCCCTGACTTCAAGGGGAAAATCAGCCCACACCAGCTAAATGGTTGCGGACATCCCCCGAATCGCGCGAGCATCGAGGGCACCATGAAACTGCCCCACTGGACCGCCATCAGACGGACACTGGTCACCGTCACCCTCGGCCTGGCGACCAGTGCGTGGGCCCAGGAAGCAATCACTTCGACCACCACGAAGGTGGTCGCACCGCTCCTGCGCGAAACCGGGCCAAAGTCCAACAGCACGCCGGCGGATCCCAAGGGCTCATTTTTCTCCTACGGCAACGTCAGCCTCCATCCCCGGCTGGCCGCACGGTGGGCCTACGCCACGGGCCTTCCGACCGCCACGGGCGCGGATGTGTCCAGCACGACGAGCACCTATTCCGTCGGCCTCAGGGTGGATGCCGGAGAACACTGGGCCCTCGACTATACGCCGGTCTGGACGCTCTACAGCGCGCGTGAAATGAACGATTCCGTCGATCACGCCGTCACCCTCTCCGGCGCTGGAACGATCGGGGAGTGGGCCGTGCAGGTCGCGGGCAATTACGGTGCGTCCTCGTCCATCCTGTTCGAAACCGGCCGGCAGACCAAGCAGACCAACTTCGGCACCCAGGTGCAGGCCAGCCGCAGTTTTTTCAACAAGCTCGGTTTTCAGACAGTGGAGAGCATGAGCAATCGCACGGGCGACGGAGTCCCCGGAGCACGCACCTGGTCGACGATGAATTCGCTCATCGCGGGCTTTTCCAAGAAATTTCAAGCAGGCGTCGGACTGGGCGCCGGCTACGACGCCCTCGCTGGGCGGCCTGACACGTCGTCCTATAGCTACATGGGGCGGGCCAACTGGATTCTCACCAACAAGCTGAAGCTCACCCTCGACGCCGGCGTCGAATCCCGGCATTCCCGCGCTTCCGCCGCCGGCCCGGACCTGCACAACCCGCTCGCCAACGTTGCCCTCACGTACCAGCCGTTTGACGTCACCACCCTCACCCTCTCCAACTCCGAAACCGTGACGAATTCCTTTTTCGTCAACCAGGTGACCGAGGGCTCAAATTGGAGTCTCAGCTGGCAGCAACGGCTGTTGGGCCGCCTCTTCCTGAGCACGACCTATACCCACACCGACAGCAAATTCGAGTCCATCGGCGCCCCGACGCTGGTCACCCCGCCCCCCGCCTCCCCGCTGGTCTCGCTGCCCGGTCGGAAAGACACCGTCAACGGCATCAACCTCGCGCTCACCACGCAGCTGTTCAAACGCCTCGATATTTCAGCCGGTTACCAGCGGAACGCCAACCACTCGAGCCAGACTGGTTTCACCGCCACCAGCACCCAGTACAGCTTGGGCCTGGGCTGCCGCTATTGATCGCCCACGCCGCTCCGGCCTCTCACCGATATTCGGCGAGTTCGACGATCACCCCGTCCGGATCGAGAAAGTAGACGAGGGTCTTGGTGCCGGCGTCGTGTTGCACGACGCCCGTCGGCACCACGGTCGGCTCCCCCCACACGGTCACCCCCACGGAGCGGAGCTTTGCCGTCATCGCGGCGATATCGTCGGTGCGCAGCGCGAAATGACGCAGTCCGACCGTGTTCGCCCGCGAGTTTTCCGGCAAGGTCACCCCCGCCGGCGCCTCGTACTGGAGCAATTCGATCCGCGGCTCCCCGCCCGGCGACACGATGAACACCGCGTACGCCTTCACGCCGCGCAAGCCCACGATCCGCTCGATCCATGGTCCTTCGAGGCGGGCCTCCTTCGTCTGCCGGAAGCCGAGCACTTCGGTGTAAAACTTCAGCGACCGCGCCATGTCGGCGACGACGATGTTCAGGTGGTCGATTCCGCGGATCATGGGCGGCGACCTTACGCCCGACCTGTTGGGCCGCAATGCCGTTTCCGCCGCCGCCCCATCACGTAATTCGTGACAAAACTTTGGTCCCGTCTACCGTTTTCCCTCCGACCATGCCTACTCTCGCCGAATCTTACGCCGCCAAGGCCAACGAACTCCTCACCCGCGCCTGGAACGTCAACACGCCGGTCATCGCGAAACTCGCCCCGATCCTCGGCGCCTCCGTCGCCCGCGGCGAGGTCATCCACACGTTCGGCTCCGGCCACAGCGAAATCATCGCCCGCGAAATCGTTGGCCGCGCCGGCGGCCTCGTCTGCATCACAAGCATCAACGATCCGACAGCCGGCTTCATCGAGAACCTCGTCGGCTACGGCACCAAGCTCGTTGAGCGCTACGACCGCCAGTACGAGCTCCGCGCCGGCGAGGTCGTCATCGTGATTTCCAACTCCGGGAAAAACGCCTCGCCCATCGAGGTCGCCCTGCACGCGAAGAAAAAGGGCTGCGTCGTCATCGCGCTCACCTCGCTCGCGATGTCCACCACCGCGAAGACGGTTCACCCCGGCGGGCAGAACCTCCACGCGATCTGCGACTACACCCTCGATAACGGCGGCGTCCCCGGCGACACCATCATGCAGCTCACGCCCGAGATCGCCACCGGCCCCACCAGCACCTTCGTCGGCGCCTCGATCCTCAACTGGCTCATGCTCTCCACCATGGAGTGGTTGAAGCAGAATAACCACGAGCTCCCCGTGCTCCGCAGCCAGAACATCCCGGGTGCCATCGAGCACAACCGCGCCGTCGGCGCCAAATACAAGCACCGCCTGAGCAAGCAGCTCGCGTAACCCGGTCGCCCGCGGAATTCGCCTGATGAGTTTCAAGATCGGCGTCGATGGTGGCGGCACCAAAACGGAGTGCATCCTCGTCGATGCCTCCGGTGCCATCGTGGCGCGCCATCTCGCGCCCGGCTGCAATCCCAACGTCGTCGGTCCCGATCAGGCCCGCCTCATCGTCACCGACGCGCTCTGCGCCCTCACCGCGTCGCTCACCTCCGGTTCGTCCGCCTCCCGCGCCGCGCAGGTAGCGACGACGCAGCTCTACATGAGCGGCGCGCCGGGCTTCTGGCAGGAGTTCGCCGCCGCCCTCACCGATTTCGGGCGGGTCTCCACGGCCCCCGACTCGCTCCCGACGCTGGAACTCGCCACGCACGGTCGTCCCGGCCTCGTGATTCACGCTGGCACCGGCTCCTTCGTCGCCGCGCGCGCGCCCGACGGCACGGTGCACTACGCCGGGGGCACCGGCTGGCGCTTCGGCGATCCCGGCAGCGGCTACGAACTCGGTCGGCGCGCCATCTCCCGTGCGCTCCTCGAGCTCCAAGGCTGGCTCCCCCCCTCGCGCCTTGGCCCCACGGTGCGCGACCATACGCAGCTCGGCGACGCCGCCGACGCCCGCGCCGTCACCCGCTATTTTTACGCGCATGCCGAGCCCAACCGCGTGATCGCCGCCCTCGCGCCTTCGATCCTCCGCCTCGCCGCCGAGGGTGATCACACCGCCCACCAGGTTCTCATCGAGTCCGCCTCCGAACTCCTCGACCTTGCCACCCGGGTCGCCACCAAGCTCTTCCCCGGCACCGCCCTCGACTCCGTTCCCACCGGCCTGAGCGGCGCCTTGCTCACCAATCCCATCGTTGCCGCCGCCCTCGCCCCCCGCACCCCGCTCCCGCTCGCCGCGATCACTGACGCACCCATCGAAGGAGTCCGACGTTTGTTGATCCGCAGCTAGCCGACTTCTCCCCATGCGTTTTGTGACCCGTCTTCGTGCTGTCTTAGCCGTCCTCGTTCTCGCGGCGTCCACGACCGCCGCTCGGTCCGCCGACAAGGTTCCCGGCCAGTCCTACTTCGGCTCCGACCGCTACGTCGAATATCTTGCCGGCGACCTCCCCATCGTCCTGACCTCGCCCCACGGCGGGCGCCTCAAGCCCGAGGCGATTCCGAACCGCACCTACGGCTCCGTCGAGATGGACGCCAACACCCAGGAGCTCGCACGGGCCATCCTCGACGAGTTTTTCGCCCGCACCGGCCACCGGGCACACCTCGTCGCCAGCCACCTCCACCGCGGCAAGCTCGACCCCAACCGCGAGATCAAGGAGGCCGCGCAGGGCAGTGCCCTCGCCGAGCGCACCTGGGGCGAGTTTCACGCCTCGATCAAGGCCGCACTTGCGACCGCCGTCGAACGGCACGGCTTCGCCTTTCTGGTTGATATCCACGGCCACGCCCACCCGATCCCGCGCATCGAACTCGGTTATGCCCTCGACGCCAAACAGCTCAACCAATCCGACCAGGCATTCGACGCGTCCGGCCTCATCGGACTGACGACCCTGCGCGACCTCGCCGCCCGTCTCGGCGGCAGCCCCTCCGCCCTCCTCCGCGGCCCACGCAGCCTCGGCGATCTCTTCAACCAGCGCGGTGTCCGCGCTGTACCCGCGCCGCAGGATCCCCAGCCCGGCGAGCATCCATTTTTCGCCGGCGGCTATATCGTGCGCCAGCACGCCGCCGCCCCCGACACGCCGAAGGTGGACGGCCTCCAAATCGAGACCTATCGCGTCGGCTTGCGGGACACGCCGGAGAACCGCGCCAAGTTCGCCCAGATCGCCGTCGATGCCCTCATGGTTTTCGTCCACGAACGCTACGGCTACGATTTCCCCGCGGCGAAGAAATAGCCGCGCCCGCCGCCATGCTCGTCCGCTTCCTCAAGAACGCCCCGTCCGACCCAGCCGACCGGTTGATCTGTATCCGGCCGGATGGTACGACCACCTGGAGCCACCTGCCGCGCCAGGGCATTTTGCCGCACGATGCGTTTCACTTCGTCATCGAGACGACCCTGGAATGGCGCGACGCCCTCTTCGGCCACGTCGCGCGGGGTGACGCACTCGACCGGGTCTCCGCCCGACTCCACGACACGAAGCACAACTGGGCGAAGGCCACCCAGGCCCTCCACAGCGAAGCCCTCGTCGAGTGCCTGCAGGCCGACCAGTGGGGCGGCGCGTCCGATCCCGCCGCGTTTGCCGGAAAACTCGTCGCCACCTGCCGTCGCCGCGGCGTCCCGCCGCCCGACATCGACGCGACGGAACTCACCCGCGTCCGCACCGCCCTGCGCGAGTTCGGCGCCGCCTGGCGACCGCTCGGCCCCGGCCAGTCCATCGAGCGCACGTTCTAGGAAGCGGGCGCCCCTTTTCCCCGTGCCCGTCGTCACGACCACCGCGGCTCCCGCGCTCCTCGCCGAATCCGACTGGCGCGGGCGGGCCGCCGCCCACGACGCCCGCGTGCGGGCCTGGACCGACGCCCATCAGGCGCGGGCCTCGCGGGGAGAGAAACACCCCGTGTACGATTTTCTCTTCAGCTACTACGCGTTCCGGCCGGCCTGGCTGCGGCGGTGGCATCCCGGTCCCGACGTCGCCCTCGCGGGCGAGGGCGCCCGCGAGTTTCTCCGCTGGTCCGAATATCGCGAACTCCCCTCCGGGTCTCCCGGCGCCCTGGCGGTCGCCCTCGGCCCGCTCCCGCCCGAGCGCCGCCAGTTTGTCACGTGGCTCCGCGACCTGCTGCATGCGACGCAGTCGCGCCCCGCGTTCTTCGGCTGCCACGGCCTCCACGAATGGGCGATGGTCTATCGCCAGACGGCCGACGAGGTCCGCCACAACGCCCTGCCCCTCCGGTACGCCCCCGACGAGCTCGCGCGGATCGTCGAGGCCCTGCCGGTCACCTGCACGCACTTCGACGCCTTCCGGTTCTTCACCGCGCCCGCGCGCCCGCTCAACCGCCTCGCCCCCACCCGTGAAACGGTGCCGCAGCTCGAACAGCGCGGCTGCCTCCACGCCAACATGGACCTCTACAAGTGGTCGTTCAAGCTGGCGCCCTTCTCGCCGAGCGAACTGATCGCCGACTGCTTCGCGCTCGCGCGGGATATCCGGGAAGTGGATATGCGGGCCAGCCCCTATGACCTGCACGCGCTGGGCTTCGCGCCCATCGCGATCGAGACCCCCGCCGGCCGCGCCGACTACGAGGCCCGTCAACGCGCCTTCACCGCCCGCGCCGAGCCCCTCCGCGCCCGCCTCGCCGCCCTCTGCGCCCGCCTGCTCGCCTGAGCGCCGCGCTCCCCGGCCCCCCGCCCCGTCGTTTCATCCCCGACAGCTCCAGCGAGCTAATTTCACTTAATAGGTGAAATTGTTCCGGGGATCATCCTCGCAGCCGCCCGACCCATTTTTCACTTAATAAGTGAGAATTGGATTTCGCGCGGAATTCCTGCGGCGCGCGGCCCGCGACGAGGGGGGCGTGCGCGCGGGCTTCGTCCTTCGGCCCATCGCCGACCGGCCCATACCGCAGCGCGGAGTTTTCGGGCAGGATGACGTCGTTCGCCGGACATCCCGTCCGAGCGGATTCAACCTCCGACAAAAACTCCGTCCGTTCATCCTTCATTCCCATGCAACTCGTCATCTCCGACCCTCATTTCCCTGGCTACGCCGCTCGCCCCACGTGGACGCGCTTCTTTGCGACCCTCGCGCTCGGCGCCGGCTGCCTCGTGGGTGCGGCCACCCTCGCGGCCCAGCCCGCCCACCTCACCAAGGGCCACCGCCTCGTCGACGACATCACCGCCGCGCAGTCGCAGGGCGCCTACACCGGCGTCGTCGATGGTGCCACCGTCTTCCTCAACCGCTACGGCGGTTCCTGGGACACCCCCGGCGACCTGTCCTTCATCCGCTTCTTCGACGCCTCCCGTGACGCCAACACCGGGCCCTACGCCGCCAACTACACGACGTGCGCCCCGCTCGTCACCCACCTCCTGAAGAACGCCTACGGCTGGGATTGGAAGCAGCACCTCATTCCCGACACGCTGGACAACGACACCCCCGTCGCCAAGGCCAGCCCCAAGTCCTACCTCTACGTCTCCGCCATCAAGCACCAGGTCGGCTTCGCTTCGCAGATCACGAACCTCCTCGACGTCCAGCCGGGTGACATCGCCGCGCGTTGGGAGGTCGGCACCGACGAGGGCCACACGATGATCGTCGTCGGGGTGAACACCGCCACGACGAAGGCCTATCCGGTTTCGTCCACGGATGCGAACTTCGAACCCGCGCTCGCCGGCTCGACCTACTATGAGGTCACCGTGCTCGACAGTTCCTCCTCGGGCCACAGCAGCGACACCCGCATGATCACCTACGGCGGCAAAACCGATCTGTCCGGCGGCGTCGGTCGCGGCATCATCGGCGTCTTCGTCAACGCCAGCGGCGCCATCATCGCCCACACGTGGAGTCTCCCGACGTCCAACTACCTGACCACTAAAAATGGGGTGACCTCGGTCAATCCGAGCTGGCTCAGCGGGATCAAGACCCGCCTGAAGAAACAGGCCGACTTCGAACTCGTCATCGGCCGCCTGCCGGTCCTGGCCCCGGCCGGGTCTTAATCGATCCGCGCAAACCCGCCCATCCAAACCCCTGCGGTGACGCGCGCCGACCTCGGTCGGCGGGTTTCACCGCAGCTTGCTTTTCAATAATCGTGCAGCGTGATCAGGCCCCAGAAGAGCGTGGTCTTCTTGCCCGACGGATCACCCTTGCTGGCGAGCTTCGACGTATCGGCATCGAGCGTCGCAGGCGTCGTGGGTTCGAAGGAGTTCGTGGCGACGGTGACGGCACCGCCGAGAATGGTCGTCTCGCGTCCGCCGCTCGCCGTGGTGCGCGTGGCGCAGCCGGAAGCAAACACGAGGGTGGCGAGCGCGGCGGAGAGGAGGAGCTTCGATTTCATGGGGCGGGAAAGGCAGTGGGTTGGACGCTGAGGGAAGCCGGAAGTTTCGCAAGACTGACTCGACGCGTGGACGGCGAGCTGCCCGCTCCGACCGCGACCCGTGGATTAAATCTTGAGCGATGGCTCGTTACGCAGGAGGGCGGACTGCCAGGGGAGGAGTTGTTCGTCGATTTTTTTGGGGGCGCGCGCGATCTGAGCCAGCTGCGAGCGGTTGGCGATCAGGGTCGCTTCGATGCCGAGCGCCTGGGCCACCCGGTCGCGGTCGGCCTTGATCCGGTCCTGTAATTCGATCTCGGCCTGGGTCAGCGAAACGTGGTTGGGATCGCGTCCGGGACGGCGAGGGAGGGTCTTGGGATCGCGCGCGAGGCCTTCCCGGAGGGCGGCGGCGAGCGACGGAAAGAGGCGGGAATGGCGTTTGCCGAGATTGACCCGCTGCAGGATGGAGGCCTCGGAGTCCCCCTGTTCGGCGGCTTCGGCGATCTGAAGGACCAGGGTGTTGCCGCAGACCTTGAAGGGCGGGGTATCGAGACGTTCGGCCTGGCTCTCGCGCCAGTGCCAGATGGCGTGCAGCACGCCGAGGCCCGCACCGCGGAGGCGTTCGCTGCGCCCGATGCGCCAGTCGTTATCGGTGGATGGCGCAAAGCCCGTCGAACCGGAGTCGATTTGCGCCCGGCATTGCTGCTCGAGCCAGTCGAGCCGACCAAGTTTTTTGAGGTCGCGCTTCAGGATATCGCGGAGGGCCGGGAGGTGCCAGACGTCGAGCGCCGCGTAGTTGAGCAGCTTCGGGGTGATGGGGCGCTGCGACCAGTTGGCTTTTTGGCCGGACTTATCGACCGCCACGCCAAAATGCTCCTCCAGGAGGCCGGCGAGGCCAATTCGTTGACGACCAAGGAGCTGGGCAGCCAACATGGTATCGAAAATACTCTTCGGGCGGAAACCACAGAGGTCATGCAGCAGGCGCAGGTCAAAGTCGCTGCCGTGCATCACGAGGTGTTTCTTGGCCAGAACGGTGAGGAGCGGTTCGACCTTCAGCCCCGGAGCCAGGACATCCACCAGGAAGACCTCGCCGTCCACGAGCAACTGCAGGAGGCAGACCCGGGTCTTGTAGTGGTACATGTTGTCCGCCTCCGTATCGAGGAAGACCTCGTCGACCCGGTCGAGGGCGGCGAGCAGCGGCGCGAGCGACCCCGGCTGGTCGAGGAGCTGATAGTCAGGCGGGCGGGTGGTCACTTTGACGCCGAGCAAACGGCGAACTTGCAGAGGAAGGAAGCGGGAAATCATGCAGGCGTGTCTTACGGCCGGTGTGGCTCGGCATCCTTCTCCCACGCGGCGAGGAAGGCTTCAACCAACAAAGGAAGGTCATCGCTATAACCTCCTTCAAGCACGGCGGCGGCTGGAATGGCGTGGCGGACGCGAATTTCCGCCAGCCAGCGCCCCAGGGTGGCGAAATCGTCCCGTTCGAGGGTCATCGCGGTGATCGGGTCGCGGGCATAGGCATCGAAACCGGCGGAAACGAGGATCAGGTCCGGCCGGAACGCGACGACCGCATCGAGCGAAGCCCGCAGGGCCTCCAGGTGCGCCGGCCGGGGGGTGTGGGGCGCGACCGGCCAGTTGCGCGTGCGCGGCCCTAGGTCCCTCGTGCCGGTGCCGGGATACCCGGGGTGTTGATGGACGGAGGCGAAGAAGAGGTCCGGGGAGGCGGCATGGGAGTGCAAAATCGCTTCGGTGCCATTCCCATGGTGGGCGTCGAAGTCCCAGACGGCGACCCGGGCCGCACCGAGGGCCCGACGGGCATGGAGGGCGGCGATCGCGATTTGGTTGAGATAGCAAAACCCCATCGCCTGGACCGCCGTGGCATGGTGCCCCGGTGGACGCATCAGGGAAAAGACCGGGGTGCGCTGCTTCAGGGCATGGGCGGCGGCCGCGAGCGCCGCCGCCACGGACCGGCGCGCATGATCGCCGATGTGATCGAAGAACGGGGTGTCGGCGTCAAAGTCGTGCGGCTGGGCCAGACGCCTGAGATGGGCGGGCGCGTGCGCGAGCAGCAGCGTGGCCTCCGCGACGGACGAGGCGGGCGGCGGGACGCGAAACTCCCATTCCGGGCGGGTGGTGCGCAGATGCGCGGCGGTGCGAAGGACGCGCGCCGGCTGTTCGGGCCGCATCGAGGAGCCGTACTCAGCGCACTGCGGATCGTAAAAAATGAGCATGGCGAAAGGTCTCGTCGGCCGCGGTGTGGGCGCAAACGAAGGGAAGCGGGAACCACGCGGGAGAACGAGAACGATTTTGCATCGCGCCCCGGACCGCCTCACGGTGCGGCCATGAAAGTCGTCGTGCTCTGCTCCGGCGGGATGGATTCCGTGACCGCGCTCCACTGGGCGGCGCGCGAGCATGCCCTCGTGGCGGCGATGAGTTTCGACTACGGGGCGAAGCACAACCACCGCGAGATCCCCTTCGCCGCGGAGCATGCCGCCCTCGTGGGCGCGCGGCACGAGACGATCCGCCTGGATTTTGTGGAACGGCTGTTCGCGTCGGACCTGCTGAAGGGCGGGGGCGAAATCCCCGAGGGCCACTACGAGGCGGAGAACATGAAGCAGACGGTCGTGCCGTTTCGGAACGCGATCATGCTGTCGATCGCCTGCGGCTTTGCCGAAAGCGTGGGGGCGGAGGGCCTCGTGATCGCCGCGCATGGCGGCGACCACGCGATCTATCCGGACTGCCGGGAGGATTTCATGCAGGCGATGGGCGACGCGATGCGGCTCGGCACCTACGCGGGCGTGAAGCTGCTGCGGCCCTTCATCGCCATGACCAAGGGGGAGATCGCGGCCGCCGGGACGAAGCTCGGCGTCGATTTTGCGCGGACCTTGTCGTGCTACAAGGGCGGCGCGATCCACTGCGGC
>JAPLTR010000665.1 GCA_026398065.1 Verrucomicrobiota bacterium
ATGCCGGCCTTCGCACCGACGACTACGACATCGCCGGGCGGGCCACGACCGGACGGGCGGGTCTGGCGTATCGGCTGAAGGAGACGGGCACGAAACTGCGCGCCACCTACGGCACGGGCTTCAAGTCGCCCAGCTCGACCAACCGCTTTGGCGCGCTGCCCTTCTACGCCCCGAGCCCGTCCATCCGTCCGGAGAAATCCACCGGCTGGGATGCGGGTTTCGATCAGGCTTTGTGGGGCGAACACCTGTCGCTCAATGCGACTTACTTTGACAGCCGCTTCCGCGAGATGATCAGCAATGTCTATTTGCCCGCCACGGGCCTCTATCAGGCGACCAATCTGAAACTCGCCCGGACCAAAGGTGTGGAGGTCGGCCTCACCGCCCGTCCCGCGCGCTCCGTCGGCGTGCGCCTCGCCTACACCTACCTCTCGGCCCTCGACACCAGCGCGGCCAAGATCGCCCGGCTCGCCCGCCGTCCCCGCCACACGGTGGACCTCGATGCGCACTGGCAGGCGACCGCGCCCTGGCTGGTGGGCGCCGGCCTGCACTCCGTGTCCGACCGCGTGCAGTCCAGCACGGTGACGCTGGAGAACTACGCGACGGTCCGCCTCTATACGAGCTATGCGCTGACCCCCGCCGTGGCGATCAAGGTGCGCGTCGAAAACGCGCTGAACGAGAGCTACGCCGAGGTCCTCGGTTACCCCGCGCTGCCGCGGGCCGTGTTCGGCAGCGTCGAGTGGAAGTTCTAGCGCCCGTCCCGACCCGCCCCCATGACTTCGCCTCACCGCCTTCTGGCCGTCGCCGTGCTCTTCGTTTTCGGCCCGATCCTTTCGGTCGGGGCCGAATCGGCCGCCAGCGCTCCCGCGGTCGTGCGCGTGGTGTCGCAGTCGGTCGGCACCGACGAACTGCTGCTGGCGCTCGCCGAGCCGGGTCAGATCGCGGCGTTGAGCAACTACGCCCGCGAGCCGTCCTACTCGGCCGTCGCGAAGGAGGCGGAAGCTTATCCGGCGCTCGCACGGGGCGATGCCGAGACCATCCTCAAGTTCAGGCCGACGCTCGTGCTGGCGGCGAACTACAGCCGGCTGGAACTCGTCGAGCAGGTGCGGCGGGCCGGGGTTCGGGTGATCGTGATCGACCGCTACAGAAATCTGGAGGACGCCTTCGCCAACCTTCGGACGCTCGCGCGCGAACTCGGCGGGGCCGCACCCGCGCGCGCGGAAAAGATCGTCGCCGATTGCACGGCGAGGGTGAAGGCGCTCGCGGCCCGGCTCGCCGGCGCCCCGCGCGTGCGGGTCATCGCCCCGTCGACCTATGGGGTCGTGGGCGGTGCGGACACCACCTTCCAGGATCTCTGCGATCACGCGGGCGCGGAAAACCTCGCGGCCACGCTCGGCCACCTCGTCGGCCACCAGCCTCCGCCCAACGAGCAGATGCTGACGTGGCCGATCGACCGGGTGGTGGTCATGGGCAACAGCGCGGCGGAGGCGCTCGCACCGTTCCTGAAACTCCCGCCGTACCAGTTCATGTCCGCGGTCCGGGAGCGGCGGGCGGCGGTCATCCTTCCGTACATGCTGAGCAGTGTGACGCATCATCGCGTGGCCGGATATGAGATGCTGGCGCGCGCCCTGCACCCGGAGCTCTTCAAGGAATGAAGCCGGCGCTTCCATGGGTGAGACAGGCGGCCCTGCCCGGCGTGATCGTCGTGCTGGCCGGCCTCGCCCTGGTGTCGTTGTGCGTGGGCGACCTGCCACTCACCCCCGCGCGCCTGTGGGCGGGCCTCTGGCATCGGGATGAACTGGCCGCCACCATCCTCTGGCAGATCCGCCTGCCCCGCCTGTTCGTGGCGATGCTGATCGGTGCGGCCCTCGCGTCGAGCGGGCTCGTGATGCAGGCGTATTTTCGCAACAGCCTCGCGAGTCCCGGCCTGCTCGGCGTGAGCAGCGGCGGCGCGGCGGGCGCCGTGGTGGCGATCGGCGCGGGCTGGGCGGCGCAGTCGCTCGTCGTGCTGCCGCTCTGCGCCGTCCTCGGCGCCATCGTCGCCACCGGCGCGGTGCTGGTGCTCGCCCGGGGGGGAGCGACCACCGAGCGCCTGCTGCTCGCAGGCGTCGCACTCAACGCGATGCTCGGCGCGGTGACGAGCTACGTGCTCACGAACTTCACCATCACGTACGAGCGCAATGCGCAGATTCTCTTCTGGTTGCTGGGCGGCCTCGAAGACCGCACCTGGGAGCACGTCGGCATCGCCGTTCCCATCGTCGTGGGGGCCGCGCTGCTCTGGCCGCTGGGCCGGTCGATGGATTTGCTGAGCCTCGGCGCGCCCGAAGCCCAGAGTCTCGGCGTGGACGTGCGACGGCTCCGCCGCAACCTGCTGGGACTGACCACGGTGTTGACGGCGCTCGCCACGGCGGTCGCCGGCACGGTGGGCTTTGTCGGATTGATCGTGCCGCACCTCCTTCGTCTCGTCGTCGGGCCGGAGCACCGGCGGCTGGTCCCGCTGTCGCTGGTGGGCGGGGCGGCGTTTGTCGTGGGCTGCGACCTGCTGGGGCGCGCGGCCGGCGGACTGCGGCTGGGCATTGTCACCTCACTGATCGGCGGGCCGTTCTTCCTATGGATGCTGCGAAACCAGAAGTGATCGCGCTCCAACTCTCCGGCGTGAGCGTGCCGGGCCGCCTGCACGCGGTCAGCCTTGCGCTCGCCCCCGGCCTGCTCGTCGGTCTGGTTGGGCCCAACGGCTCCGGCAAGTCGACTCTCCTCCAGGCCGCGGCGGGTGTGCTGCCCTGCCAGGGCGCGGTGCGGTGGGCCGGGCGGGCGCTGCGCGAGATCCCGGCCATCGATCGCGGGCGCGCCGCCACGTGGGTGCCGCAGGAGGCACACTTCGAATTCGGCTTCACCGTGCGGTCCGTCGTCGCGCAGGGGCGTTTCGCGCACGGCGACGACGACGTGGGCGTGGAGTCCGCGCTGGCGCGACTCGATCTTCTCGATCTCGCGGACCGGCCGGTGACCCGTCTCTCGGGCGGTGAACGTCAGCGACTGCTCCTCGCGCGCGCCCTGGCGACCGCCGCGCCGCTGCAATTGTGGGACGAACCGTTCTCCGCGCTCGACGTGCGTCACGCGCTGGAGGTGCTGGTGCTCGCGGACGAGATGAAACGCCGCGGCCACACGCTTGTGCTCTCCCTGCACGACCTGCGGGTCGCCCACTGCCTCGACCTGGTGGTGGTCCTCGACCACGGCCGGATGTGCGTGGTCGGTCCGCCGAAGGACGTGCTCACGCCCGCGCTGCTGCGCGAGGTGTTCGGCGTGCGGGCGGAGACCGCCCCGGGCCTCGTGCTCAAACTTCCATGAACGCTGCCGATCACCAGCTCCCCACCGAGGCGGAACATCAGGCCCGCATGCAGGCCGTCCAGACCAAGATGCACGCGAAGATCGCGGCGGCGCGCGAAAAGCGGGACCTCCTCATCGTGCACACCGGCGCCGGCAAGGGAAAGAGCACCGCGGCCTTCGGCCTGCTCGCCCGCAACCTCGGCCACGGCCGCACCAGCGTGGTCGTGCAGTTCGTCAAATCGGGGGATTCCGCAATCGCCCGCGCCCTCCGCCATCCGCGGCTGACGTGGCACCGCACCGGGCAGGGGTTTACCTGGGATACGCAGAACCGTGCGGCCGACATCGCGGCCTGCCGCAAGGGCTGGGACCTCGCCTGCGCGGCGCTGGCCGACCCCGCCGTGAAATTCGTTCTGCTCGATGAGCTGAACATCGTGCTGGCGTACGACTATCTGCCGCTCGCCGAGGTCCTCGCGGCCCTTCGGGCACGCGCCCCCGGCAAGCATGTCGTCATCACCGGTCGCGGCGCTCCCGCCGACCTCATCGCCGCCGCCGACCTCGTGACCGAAATGACCGAGGTCAAGCACCCGTTCAAATCCGGCGTGAAGGCCCAGGTCGGGGTGGAGTTTTAAGCGCACCCGCGAACCCCACTCCATGAAAGCCCTCGGCGTCCTCGGCACCTCCTCCAGCGTCGGCAAAAGCTGGATGACCACCGCGCTCTGCGCGTGGCTGCATGGCCAGGGTGTGCGGGTCGCCCCGTTCAAGGCCCAGAACATGTCCAACAACGCGTGGCCCACGCTGGAAGGCGGCGAAATCTCGCGCGCCCAGGCCGTGCAGGCCGAGGCGTGCGGCCTTCGTGCGATCATGGAGATGAACCCGATCCTGCTCAAACCGAGCGGGGGCGCCGGCGTGCAACTCGTGCTCCGTGGTCAGGCGCAGGGCCACGTCGCCGCGCGCGACTACTTCACGAACACGGAGCGGCTCTGGTCCGTGGTGGCCGAGTGCCTGGACTACTGGCACGCGCACTGCGACGTGCTGGTGCTTGAGGGCGCGGGCAGTCCCGTCGAGTTGAACCTGATGGCGCGCGATCTCGTGAACCTGCGTCCGCTGCGGCATCTCGACGCCCGCTGGCTGCTCGTGGGCGACATCGACCGCGGTGGCATCTACGCCCAACTCGCCGGCACGTGGGCCCTGCTGCCCCCCGGGGACCGTGCGCGCTGCATCGGTGCCATCGTCAACCGTTTCCGCG
>JAPLTR010000599.1 GCA_026398065.1 Verrucomicrobiota bacterium
TCTCCGCCCAGGCCCGCCTCGCCGCTGCCCTCGCCGTTCCCGTCACCGCTCTCCGCGACCTGCGGCTCGCCCCTCCTCCCCCAGCCACGACGCTTACGCCCGACGCCCTCGTCGCCGCGCGCCGCCAGTCGCTCCAGTCCCGCGCCGAGGTCCTCCTTGCGCTGGCCCACTACGAATCCGCGCAGGCCGCCCTCGCCCTAGAAGTCGCGAAACAGCGCCCGGATTTCCACCTCGGCCCCGGCTACCAATGGGACCAGGGCGCGAACAAATGGAGCCTCGCCCTCAGCTTCGAGCTGCCGCTGTTTCATCGCAACGAGGCGGTGATCGCCGAGGCGGTCGCGCACCGGACCGAGGCCGCCGCGCAGTTCCACGCCGCCCAGGCCCAGGTCATCGCCTCCCTCGACAGCGCCGTTGCCGCGCAATCCGCCGCCGCGACCCAGTTGGAGTCGGCCCGCCGCCTGTCGGACGAATTCTCCCGGCAGGCCGCGCGCGCCCAGCAACGCGTCAAGCTCGGCGCGACCGACGAGACCGAGCGCCTCTTGGCCGAGCTCGATCTCGCGGCGGCCCGCCTCGCCCTCACCGACGCCTCCGCGGCGGCCGCCGTCGCCGCCGGCCAGCTCGAAGACGCCCTGCAAGTCCCCTTCCCCGCCCTCGCCGCCCTCACGCCATGAAGTCCTCCGCCCTTGGCCTCCTCGCCTGCCTCGCCGTCTCCGCGCTCGTCGCGGCCGATGCGCCGAAGCCCGAGGCCGCCGCCCCCGCCGCCCATCCGAAGGAAAAGGAAAACCCGCTCCATCTCACGCCCGCCAGGCGCACCGCCGCCGGCCTCACTCTCGCCAAGCCGTCGGCCGTCTCCCTGACTCCCGAGCTTGCCGGCTACGGCCGCGTGCTCGATCCCGTTCCCTTCATTACCCTCGTCGCCGAGTTGGAGACCGCCCGCGTGGCCGCCACCGCGTCCGAACAGGAGTTGAACCGCACGAAGAAACTCTTCGAGGCCGGCGCCAACTCCTCCGCCCAGTCCGTCGAGACGGCCACCGCCGCCGCCGCACGCGACCGCATCGCCGTCGCGTCGGCGCGCGCCCGCCTCATCGCGACGTGGAGCCGCCCGCTGGCCGACGCCGCCAGCCTCGCCCTCACCGTCGACGCGCTGGAGGCCGGACGCACCCTCGCCCGCGTCGATCTCACACCGGGGGACGTTCCCGCACCCGGCGTGAAAAGTCTCCGCGTCGGGCTCCTCGGCGGCGGCGACCTCGTGGAGGCGGACGTCATCGGCGCCGCGCCCACAGCCGATTCGCAACTCCAGGGCACTGGCTTCCTCGTCGCGCTCAAAGATCATCCGCTCCCCGTCGGCGCCGCCCTCCGGGCCGTCGTCGCCGCGCCCGGTGCGGCCGAGATCGCGCTCACCGTGCCGCGCAGCGCCATCGTATACCATCAGGGCAGCAGTTGGATCTACGTGCTGGGCGAGGAGGACACCTTTGAGCGCAAGCTCGTGATCCTCGGCCGCAGCCTCGGCGACCGCGTCGCCCTCCGCAGCGGCGTCGAGGAGAGCGAACAGGTCCTCGTCACCGGCGCACAGCAATTGCTCTCCGCCGAACTCCAGGCCGGCGGCGCGCCGGAAGAGCCCTGACCATGCTCCAGGCCATCGTCCAGTTCTCGCTGCGTTTCCGCGGCGTCGTCCTCGCCCTCGCCTGCCTCGTGCTCGGCTACGGGCTGTGGGTCGCCGCCCACGCCAAGCTCGACGTGTTTCCCGACTTCGTCCCACCGCAGGTCACCGTGCAGACCGAGGCCCCGGGCCTCGCGCCCGAGCAGGTCGAGACGCTCGTCACGCGTCCCATCGAAAGCGCCATCAACGGCCTCGGCAGCCAGGAGTCGCTCCGCTCCGAGACCATCCAGGGCCTTTCCGTCATCACCGTCGTCTTCAAAGAGGGCACCGACATCCAGGTCGCGCGCCAGATGCTTGCAGAAAAACTCGGGGAGGCCGCCGGCCGCCTACCCGCCGGCGTCCGGCCACCCAAGGTTTCCCCGCTCGTCTCCTCGACGATGGACCTCCTCAAGGTCGGCCTGCTCAGCGAAAAGCTTTCGCCCATGGAGCTGCGCACGTTTGCCGACTGGACGCTCAAGCCGCGCCTCCTCTCCGTGCCCGGCGTCGCCAAGGTCAGCGTCTTCGGCGGCGAGGTCCGCCAGTTGCAGATCCAGGTCCACCCCGCGCAGCTCGTCGCCCGCGGCCTCACCCTCGCCGACGTGCTCACCGCGGCCCGCGCCTCCACCGGCGTCCGCGGCGGCGGGTTCATCGAGACGGTCAACCAGCGTATCGTCCTGCAGACGGAGGGCCAGCTCACCACGCCCGAGGAGATCGGCGAGGTCGTCGTCGTGCTGACCGGAGGCGGCGCCCCGGTCCGTCTCAAGGATGTCGCCACCGTTGCCTACGGCCCGGAGCCGAAGGTCGGCGACGCCCTCGTCATGGGCCAGCCTGGCATCCTGCTCACGATGTCGTCGCAATTCGGGGCCAACACAATGGAAGTCACGCAACTCCTCGAGGCCGCCCTTGAAGACCTCAAGCCGCTCCTCGCCCGCGAGGGCGTCACGTTGTATCCGCGCCTGCACCGCCCCGCGACGTTCATCGAGGTGTCGCTGGCCCACATCCGCACCTCGCTCCTGCTCGGCGCGGCCCTCGTGGCCGTCGTGCTGTTCCTCTTCCTCGGCCACATTCGCACCGCCCTGATCTCCCTCTCGGCCATTCCGCTCTCGTTGCTCACCGCCGTGATCGTGATGGACCGCCTCGGTGTCTCGCTCAACACCGTCACCCTCGGCGGGCTCGCCATCGCCATCGGCGAGGTCGTGGACGACGCCATCATCGACGTCGAAAACATCGTCCGGCGTCTGCGGGAAAACGCCACCTTCGCGGTCCCGCGCTCCACCGTCGCCGTCATCCTGTCCGCCTCCCTCGAGGTGCGCGGCGCCGTCGTCTACGCCACGTTCATCGTCGCGCTCGTTTTTCTGCCGGTCCTCACCCTCACCGGCCTGCAGGGCGCCTTCTTCGCCCCGCTCGCCAAGGCCTACATCCTCGCCATCCTCGCCTCCCTCGCCGTCGCGCTCACCGTCACGCCCGCGCTCACCCTCCTGTTCTTCTCGCGCGGCTCGGGGGATGGCGCGACACCCCGCCTCCAGTCCTGGCTGCGCTCGCTCTACGAAAAAATTCTCGCTGCCGTCGCGCGCCGCCCGTGGCCCGTCATGGCCGCCGTCGCCGTGTTCGTCGTCCTCGCGCTCTCGCGCGTGTCGTCCCTCGGCGGCGCGTTTCTCCCGGAGTTTCGCGAGGGCCACTTTGTCCTCGGCATCTCCATGGCCCCGGGCACCTCGATGCCCGAGGCGCTCCGCGTCGGAAAACAGATCTCCGCCGCCCTCCTCCGCAATCCGCACATCGCCACGGTCGAGCAGCAGATCGGCCGCGCCGAACTCGGCGAGGACACCTGGGGTCCGCAGAAGAGCGAGTTCCACGTCGAGCTGAAGCCGCTTTCGGGCGACGAGGAGGAGGGCGTCTCCGGCGAGATCCGCGCCATCCTGAAGGACATCCCCGGCATCCAGTTCGAGATCCTGACCTTCCTCGGCGACCGCATCGGCGAGAGCATCAGCGGCGAAACCTCCCCGGTCGTCGTCAATCTCTACGGCGACAACCTCGACGATCTCGATGGCAAGGCCGCCGATGTCGCCAAGGCCCTCGAATCCGTCCCCGGCGCCGCCGAGGTCGGGGTGAAGGCCCCGCCCGGCGCCCCGCGCCTCTCCATCCGCCTGCGCCCCGCCGCGCTCGCCGGCTACGGACTGCGCCCCGTCGATGTGCTGGAGACCGTCGACACCGCCTACCAGGGGTCCGTGGTCGCCCAGATCTACCGCGACAGCGAGATCAACGACGTCGCCGTGACGCTCGACTCGGCGACCCGCGACCATCCGGAGGACGTCGGTGAACTGTTGCTCGCCGCGCCCGGAGGCCAGCGCGTGCCGCTGCGCGCCGTGGCGGACATCTATGCCACCGAAGGACGTTCGTCGATCCTGCACGACGGCGCGCGCCGTCGCCAGACCGTCACCTGCCACCCCACGCGCGACGTGCAGTCCTTCGTCGCGGACGCGCGCCGCATCCTCGCGGAAAAAGTCCCGCTGCCCAAGGGCGTGTACCTGGAGTTTGCCGGCGCAGCCGAGGCGCAACGCGCCGCCACCCGCCAAC
Source organism: Verrucomicrobiota bacterium (assembly GCA_026398065.1). Lineage (GTDB taxonomy): Bacteria > Verrucomicrobiota > Verrucomicrobiia > Opitutales > Opitutaceae > GAS368. The sequence goes on from JAPLTR010000599.1 coordinate 4,214, forward strand.
TGCTGCTTCACGCTTCGATCGCCGCGGTCGGCATCCTCCTGCTCCTCGGCGTGGTCGTCGGTCACTGGCGCAATCTCGCCGTTGTCCTCGTCAACCTCCCCTTCGCCCTCGCTGGCGGCGTGCTCGCGATCTACGTCGCGAAACTGCTCGGTTCCGAGGGTGCGGGCTCGCTCACGATGGGCGCGCTAGTCGGCTTCGTGACGCTCTTCGGCGTCACCACGCGCAACGCCATCATGCTCCTCTCCCATTGCGAACACCTCGTCGCGCAGGACGGCCTCCCGTGGAATCTCGCGACCGCCACCCGCGCCGCCTCCGAACGCCTCGTGCCGATCCTCATGACCGCGACCGTCACCGCGCTCGGACTCCTGCCGCTCGCCCTCCACAGCGGCGAGGCCGGCTGCGAGATCGAGGGTCCGATGGCGCTCGTGATTCTCGGCGGCCTCGCCACCTCGACCGCGCTCAATCTCCTCGTGCTGCCGACCCTCGCCCTGCGCTTCGGCCGCTTCGGCCTCACCGCGAAATCCGCCTGAGGTCGGCCTCCAGCGATCACGTTGGAAAGTCGCTCGATCCGGTCCAGCCACCACCCTCGCCGGCCGGCACCCCGCTGGCGGAGCCCCTACTTGTCGGGCACCACGGCTTCAGCGAAGGGCGTGACTCGCTTGAAATCCGTGCGCGTCGTTTC
>JAPLTR010000882.1 GCA_026398065.1 Verrucomicrobiota bacterium
ACACCTTCCAGTCCCTGAAGAACCGCGACAACCAGCTGGCGACGCGGTCGGTGGACGACACGCAGGTCACGGTGGCGAGCCTCAACACGGGCCTGACGCGCGACCGGCGCGACAACCCGCTGCGCCCGCGGCACGGCTACCGGTGGTTCGGCCAGATCGAGGCGGCGAGCCGCGGGCTCGGCGGCCAGGCGGAGTACCAGCGTTTCGAGTTCGGCGGTTCGTACCACACCGCCTGGGGCAGCGGGCGCTGGGTGCATGCGGCGGTGTCGCACGGCGTCATCACGACCTGGGGCACGGACGACCGGCTGTTGCCGGTGAACAAGCGGTTTTTCCCCGGCGGCGACAGCAGCATCCGCGGGTACCGGGAGGGCGAGGCCTCGCCGCGCGACGCGGCCGGGCGGTTCATCGGGGCGAAGAGCTACACGCTGGGCAACCTCGACCTGGAGCAGGCGCTGTCGGGCAAGTGGTCGGCGGTGGTGTTTGGCGACGTGCTGGCGACGGCGACGGAGCTGCGCAACTACCCGCTGGCGGGCGAGCAGCTCTATTCCGCGGGGCTCGGCGTGCGCGACCAGACGCTGATCGGGCCGGTGCGCGTGGAGTACGGGCGCAACCTGAAGCCGCGTGCGGGCGATCCGGGCGGGACGTGGCAGATCTCGGTGGGCGCGCCGTTCTGAGCGGGAAATATTTTGTCGCCGGGGGGCGGGGGCGCGGGGTAGAGCTGGGGGCTATGATTATCGCAGATCTTGCCAAGATTCCCGGTGGCACTTTTCCCGCGCGTCGGTGGGGCCGCGGCCTCGTCGGCCAGGCGACCCAGCCGATCCAGGCCAAGGGCTTTTCGATGGGCTACTCCATCCTCGAGCCGCGCGGCGGGCAGGTGCCGTGGCACAACCAGGAGCAGGAGGAGGTTTACTTCATCGTGCAGGGCGAGGGCGAAATCTGCGTCGGCACGGAGCGCAGCCCGATCAAGGCCGGGCAGGCGGTCTTCATGCCGCCGACCGTGTTTCACCAGCTGACCAACACCGGCGACGAGCCGATGCACATGATCTACGTGTATTGCCCCGGTGGAGACGTGGCGCACTGGCGGCAGGAGCTGGCCGGCACGCTGCCGAAGGCCGGCGAGGGCCCGATCCCGCCGTTGCCCGCGGGCGCGCAGCCGCAGTGCACGAAGGCGCCGGGGGCGTGAAGAGGAGGGGATGAGGATTTCGTAGGCCGTCCGCTGGCGGACGCTCTGAAGCGCCGGCGAGCAGGCGGCCGACAAATCCGCTGAACTCAGCGCCGCGGTGCGCCCCCGCGCTGGGCCGCGGCGGCGTGCTGGGCGGCCTCCTCGAGGCGGCCGACCTGGCGGAGGGCGAGGGCGAGCTGGCGGTGGACCTCGGGGTGGCCGGGGGCGAGTTCGAGCGCCTGTTCGAAATGGGGGATGGCGGCGTCGAGGCGGCCGGTGGCGGCGAGCGCACCGCCGAGGCCAAGGTGGGCGTCGACCGAGTCGGGGTTGAGCTTCAGGGCCGTCTCGAAGTGCGACACGGATTCGGCGAAGCGCCCCTCGGCCGTGAGCGC
>JAPLTR010000434.1 GCA_026398065.1 Verrucomicrobiota bacterium
AGCTCAGGCAGACGGCGGCGACGACACTGAAGATCGCCAGCGTGGCCGCGGGGTGCGGGAGGTGCGGCGTGAGGGCGCAGGTGGGGGCGAGGCAGGCGACGGTGACGAGCATGCGCTTGCGGGCGGTGAGCGGGGCGGCGCCGCGGCGCACCATGCGGTCGGACCAGGCGGCGGTGGCGATGCCGCCGATGTCGGCCGCGAGAAATGGAATCCAGCCGACCAGGCCGACCTGCGCGAGCGTGAGGCCGGAGTTTTCCTGGAGGTAGCCCGGCAGCCAGAAGAGGCAGAAGTACCAGACGGGATCGCTGACGAAGCGGCAGAGCAAAATGCCCCAGAGCGAGCGGGTGCGCCAGAGCCGAGGCCAGGTGAACGCCCCGTGGGCGTCGCCCGCGCTCGCGGCGGACTGCGCGAGAATCTCGGGCGGCGGGTCACGGTAAAAAACCAACCACAGCGCGGCGATCAGGAGGCCGAGCGCGCCGGGGATGATGAAGGCCGCGTGCCAGTTGAAGTGCAGCGCGAGCCACGCCACGACGGGCGGGGCGATGATGGCGCCGAACGTACCGCCGGCGACCGAGACGCTGTTGGCCGTGGCGCGGAGGGCGCCGGGAAACCACACGGTGACAATGCGCAATTGCGCGGTGAACGCGGTGGGTTCGCTGAAACCCAGAAGGCCGCGAAACACGGTGAAGGTCCCGAGTGTGCGCGTGAGGCCCGCGCCGATGCACGCGGTGGACCAGCCGATGATGCCGAGGAGCATGACGACGCGCGCGCCGAAGCGGTCGACGAGCCAGCCCGTCACAGGGTACATCGTCGCGTAGCCGACGGTGAACACGTTCACGAGCAGGGCGTAGCCGCGGTCGTCGAAACCGAACTCGTGTTTCAGCGTGGGCTTGAGGATGGAGAGGATCTGGCGGTCGACATAGTTGAGGACGATCGCGCAGAAGATCAGTGCGAGGAGGAGCCACCGGCGGCGGAGCGGAGGCAGGGCGGACATCACGCGGAGGGAGTTTTCCGACGGACGACGCCCGCGCGCCGTTTCGGCCGCGAGGTGGGTGCCGGGGAGTTTCCGGCCACAAGACGCAGCTGCGCCGCACCGCGCAGGGCGCGGAGGCACTGGCGGCCGATCTTCGGAGCGCGGGGGGCGGGGCGCTTCATCGGAAGGCGAGGGTGTAACTGAAGTTGATCTGCCGGCCGAGCGCGAGCCCGAGGCCGGGGCCGACATAGAGTTTGTCGAAGAGGTTGTTGCCGTTGACGGCGAGGGTTTGCGAGGTCCCGCCGCGGCGCCACGTGTATTTCACATAGGCGCTGTAGAGCTGGACCGGGGCGGAGGTCTCGTAGCGGCGCGTGGCGGTGCCGTTGGCGCGGACGAAGCTGCCGGTGTAGCGCAGCGAGGCCCCGGTGCTGACGCCCTTGAGCGAGCCGATGAAGTTGTAGCGCACGGCGATCGAGCCGGTGGTGCGCGGGATGGTGATCTTGCGCGTGCCGGTGAGTGCGGCGCTGGAGGATTTCACGACGCGGGCGTCGAGGTAGGCGGCGCTGCCGATCAGCGTGAAACGCGGGGTGACCTTGAAGTTCACATCGCCATCGACGCCGCGCACGCGCTCGACGCCGGAGCCGAGGAACTGGGCCTGGCCGTTGCCCTCGCGATAGTCGGGGTTGGACTGGCCGATGTTCTTTTTCTCGATCTCGAAGAGCGAGGTGGAGAGGCCGAGGCGTTGCTGGAGCGCGAGGGACTTGAGGCCGAGCTCCGTGCCGGCGCCGCGCTCGTTGGGGATGATCTCGCCGGTGCCGGCGTCGGCGGTGACGTTGGTGTTGAAGGACGTGCTGTGGTTGGCGAAGGCCACGAGCGCGTCGCCCTGGATGCGCCAGTTGACGCCCGCGCTGTAGGTGACGGCTTCGTCTTTGCCGCCGACGTAGGCGACCGCGTTGGGATTGGAGTCGGTCGACTGGCGGCTGTAGTCGTAGCGGAGGTTGCCCATCAGCAGGAGACGGTTTTGCAGGATCGAGACGCGATCGCTGAGGGAGAAGCCGGCGAGTTCGTAGTTCTCCATCGTCTCGGAAGTGCGGCGGCTGAGGGCGGTGCGGCTGTAGTCGAGCGGGGACCAGTCGGGATTGGCCGGGTCGGAGTAGCGGATGCTGGTCGGCAGGGCGTTTTCCACCGCGGCGGGATAGCGGATGATGAAATCGCGGAGGTTTTCCTGCGAGTAGTCACCGGTGAAGAGGAGCGTGTGCTTCAGGCCCGCGACGGTGACGGAGCCGAGCAGGTCGGTCTGGAAGGCCTGCGGCGCGTAGTAGTGCTGCACGCGGCTGCGCGGAAAGATGTTGGTGAACCGCAGCGTCTCGGCGGAGAGGTTGGAGGTGGTGCGGTAGTTGAGGGAAAAGTCCTTGTCGAACCACTGGTAGGAGAAGCGCTGCTTCCACGTTTCGTTGTACGCGTGCTCCACAAGGACATTCACGCCGTCGTAGTCGCGGTGGTAGCGCTCGTTCGGGCCGAACGGGCTGAAGCCGGAGCGGACGAGCGGCCAGTAGAGGCCGACGGTGATGCCGCCGGTCCACGCGAGGGGATTGGTCGCGGGGCGCGTGGTGCCGGCGACGAGCAACGGCATGGCCGCAGCGCGCGCGCCGATGAGGCGCTGGGCCTGCGCCTGCACGCTCACGCTGGTGCGGGTGGTCGGTTTCCAGAGGAGGGTGAGGGTGTAGTCGCCGTTGCGGCTATAAACGTACTGGTAGTTGCTCCGTCGGTAGTAGTGCTCGACGCCGAGGAGGTAGAAGACCTTGTCCTTGTAGAGGGGGCCGCTGGCGTTGAGGCTGCCGAGCAGGTAGCCGTAGGAGCCGGCGCTGAAGGAGAGCTTGTACTCGGGGCGCGTGCTCGGGCGCTTCGAGACGTAGTTGATCAGGCCGCCGGGCTGCGCGGCGCCATAGAGGGTGGAGATGGGGCCCTTGATGACCTCCATCTGGTAGATGTTGCCGATCTGGGGCGGCGGCGTGCGGCGGAAACCGTCGCGGATGATCGTCACGCCGAAGCCGCGGAACGTCGCGGCGGCCGCGGTGAAATTGATCGCGGCGTCGGAGAGGTTGGAGTCGCTCTGGTATCCACTGAAGTAGGACATCTGCTCGCCGAGGGCGAGGAGCTTGAAATCCTCGAGGAACTCGTGGGTGATGACCTGTACCTGATAGGGCGACTCGATCAGCGGCTGCGCGGTGCGCGTGCCGCTCATGGCCTGCGTGGCGAACCAGGTGTCGCGCTGGTTGTCGGCGTTGACCTGAAACTCCTGGATAGTGACGACCTCGTCGGTCCTGGCGTCGGACGCGGAGGAGGCGGGCGCAGGGGCGGTTTGCGCGAAGGCGGAGGCGGCGCCAAGGACGGACGCGGCGAGGAAAGCAGAACGAGGATGCGAGGGCATGGGGGTGATGGGAAACGGTGAGTGGAAGGAGGACTGCGCCAACGGCGGAGGGAGCCGGAGGCGCAGATTGGTTCGCTGTGGCGGACAGGTGGGCGGAACGGACCGCGGCTGTCGTGTCGAGTGGGCGAGAGGGGCGGGCGGCCCTCAATCTCTCGGCGCGGGGGAATGCGAGATTGGTTCGCGTGGGCGAACGATTGTCACGAGCGCGTCACGCCAACATGGCGGTGGAGTGACGACGACGTGGAGCGCGGTCACGTTGACCGTGCGACGGGAGTGCGGATGCTCAGCCGACGAGCAGGCGGGCGATCTCAGCGGCGACGCGTTTCGCCGTCGCGGCGAGCTCCTCGCGGTCGCGCACGACCCATTCGCTGTAGGGCAGCGCGAGGCCGATCGCGCGGGTCCACGGGGCCTCGCCGACGCAGATGGGCGCGGCGACGGAGCAGAGCGCGGGGTCGCGCTCGCGGAGATTGCACGCGTGGCCGTTGACGCGGGCGGCGCGGAGCTCGGCGTAGAACCGCGCGGGATCGAGATTGGAATAGGGGGAGCCGGTGCGGTCGTCGGGCTTGGGCGCGAAGCGCGGCCACTCGCTCTCGGGCAGCTGGGCGACGAGGACCTTGCCGCAGGCCGAGGTGTAGGCGGGGCCGTTGTCGCCGAGGAGAAACGTGTCGGCGTCGGCGCCGCTCGCGCAGAGCGCGTAGGTGGACTCGCGGCAGAGCGCGGTGATGACGAGCGTGGCCTTGAGCCGGCGGGCCTCCGTGCGGAGGAGCGGTTTGACCGCGGAATTGGGACCGTACTCGGTCGAGACGAGATGGAGAAACCGGAAAATCTCCGGACTCACCGCGTAGCGGCGGGTCGTGGGATGCTGATCGACGAAGCCCAGGGTGCTGAGCGCGGCGGCAAGGTCGTGCGTGGTGGATTTGGAGAGCTGGAGCGCGGCGGCGAGCTGCGTGATGCCGAGGGAGCGGTGGGCCTTGAGCAGCACGAGGAGGGCCTCGACACCGCGCAGCATGGAGCTGTGATGGCGGCTCGCGGCGGGCGCGGTCCGGGGGGAGCGCACGGGGCGGCGGCGCGGCGCGGCGGGAGCGGAGGAAAGGAGCAGGCTCATGGGGTGGAGTTTCGGGCCGGGAGCGGACCGGTCGCGACGGGAAAGCGGTGGCGTAACCTAGTCGTAACCAATACCGAGCAGGGGCGGGTTGGGGAACTGCAAAAAGCAAAAACAGGCCAGCCGTTGCGGGCGGGCCTGTGAACGATCTTCAGGAAACGCTCATGGGAGCGGCAGGACGACCGGGGGGGCGCGGCGGAATCAGAACGTGCCCTTGATGCCGGCGGTCCACAACGAGCCGAAGATGCTGTACTGCTGCACGTGGCTGCGGACGTTGGAGTAGACGATGTCGGGTGCGTTGAAGACATTGCGGCCCGAGAGCATCAGCTCGAGATTCCGGCTGAGCTTGTAGCTGGTGCTGACACCCCAGAGCACGCGGGAGGCGCGATAGAGGACGCCGCCGTTGACGGTGGCGGGGGTGTTGCTCAGGGCGCTGGTGCGGGCCGTGCCCTGCCAGGTGCCGTTGATCTGGGAGCGGAAGCGGCCAAGGCTGTATTTGACGCCCCAGTTGGCCGACTTGTTGGGCGTGCCGACGCGCTCGCCATCGGCCATGACGCGGGTGATCGAACCGTAGAGGCCGAGCCGCTTGAACGCCCCGGGGAGGAAGGAGAGCTGCTGGTTGTATTCGAAGGTCAGACCGTTGGTGTAACGGGTGCTCGGGTCGTTCTGCGAGCTGATGTAGGTGTAGCCGGGATAGTCGCTGGAGCTGTAGCCCACGGATTCGGGATCGGCGATGGTCCGGCCGGTCACCTGCATATCCTTCAGCCGAAGACGGTAGAACGAAAGGCCGACGACGCCGGAGGGTTCGAGGAAATACTGGAGGCCGGCATAGTACTTCGTGGAATGCTCGGCCTGCAACTGGGGATTGGGCACGGTGACGGTCGAGTTGGTGTCGTTGACCGTGGTGGCGCCGGCGACGTTGCCGTAGTCGGGCCGCAGAATGGAATCACTGAAGGCGACCTGGCCGACGAGATTCCGGGTGAAGTCGTATTTCACGCCACCGCTGAGGAACCAGTCGTCGTAGCTGCCGTGGCGGCGGCCCTGTTTGCCATTGTTGTACTGGTAGAGGATGCCGTCGGGGGTGCTGGCAAAGCCCGCGGCGGGCGCGCCGGTGCTCGTGGCGACCTCGCCCGGCCGGCCGGCGGTGCCGATCACCGTGTAGCCGGCGGCGATGACCTGCTTGGCGGGGCGGACATCCCAGATCTTGGTGTCGGTCGCGGTGTTCTCGTAGCGGAGGCCGAGATCGAAGCGGGCTTTCCGGAAGCGGGTCTGGCCCTCGACGTAGGCGCTCTTGACGGTTTCCTGCAGGCCCTTGGTGTTGGCGAGGCGGCGCTGGAGGTTGCCCGCGTCGTTCTTCAGGAAGTACTCGGGGTGCTGGGTGAAGAGCTCGTAGGTGCCATAGTTGCTGTCGGCGCGCCAGTTCTGGTCGTTGAAGTTGCCGGCGTCGAAGCCCTCGATCCGGGCCCGGTAGTTCTGCGTGTAGGGGACGGTGGCCTGGGCCTGGACCCCGGTGGGACCGACGAAGGTGAAAGCCTGATAGCCGCCCTCGTTGGAGTTCCAGGCGTTGGTGCGGGCGCCGGCGCCGGTCAGGAGTTTGACGGGGAGGTTGGCGACATTCAGGCTCTTCTCCAAGTCGAGGTTGGCGGTGTATATCTCGTTCTTGGTGTCGGAATCGGCGCGGCGGACGTTGTTGGCGCCATTCGATTTCCAGTTCTCGGGATTGCTCCAGTCGTTCGTGGCCGTGACGCCGGTCTGCGTGAGCGTCCAGGCGACCGAGTCGGTGGAGGGCCGGTCGAGGGTGAAGCCGCCGAGGTTCAGGATCGCGCTGTCGTCGCGCTGGAAGAAGCCCTTCAGGCCGTCGCGGAAATTATAGCGGGCGTTGGAGTAGCTGCCGCGCAGCACGGCCTTGAAGCCGTCGCCCTTGTATTCAGCCTTTGGAGACAGCAGGAGGACGGGCGTGTCGGCGAAGCGGTGCGAATACTCGGTGTTGGTGCGGGTGTTGGTCGTGCCGGAGCCGATGATGTGGGTGGCGGTGGAGCCCGCCGCGGCATTCGAGGTGCTGGTGGTGCCGAAGTAGAGGAACGTGTACTGGTTGACGTACTCGACGTCGTAGTCCGAGTAGCTGCTGCGCAGGGAGAGGGTGAGGCGGTCGGTGAGCCGGTAGTCCGTGCTGAGGTTGAAGGCCTCGCGGTGCGTCAGCTTCGGACCGGCGCGCCACATGACGCGGTAGGGGATGCCCACGCCGCCGGCGTACGGCCCGGTGGCCGGATAGATCCAGTCGATCTGGTTGCGGTCCTGTTCGACGAAGTTGGCGTTGTAGCTGGCGCTGAACTCGACGCCGAGGCGGCCGTTCAGGAACACGTCGCCGTAGCCGATCTGGCCGGAGGGGAAGATCCGGCTGTGCTTCTGGTCGTCGGGGAAGTACTCGCGTTTGAGCTTGGAGTCGGACGTGCCGATGCCGCCAAACTGGAAGGCGAGTTCGCGGCCCTTGCGCTGGAAGGCGTACTTGCTGCGGAGGTTGATGCTGCCGCCGGGGGAGTCGGCGTCCATGCCGGCCGTGAGGGTGTTGTTGAACTCGATGGACTCGATGCCGGTGATGGACATCTGCTCGAAGGAGTTCTGGCGGCCCGTGTTGTTGTTGGACGTGCCGGTGGGCATGCGGGCGCCGTCGGTGGTGAACTGGGAGTACTTCGGGTCGAGGCCGCCGATGCGCACCGCGTTGGTGTCCACCTCGACGTAGTCGAGGGAGAGACCGGGCATGGACTTCATGAACTCGCCGACGTCGCCCATGGTGAGGTCGCCGTAGTTGTCGGAGGCCACGACGTTCTTGGCGTTGATGGAGGCGCGGCGCTCCATGATCGCCTTGGCCTGGCCCTCGCGCTCGCTCGCGACGACGAAGGCGCCGAGGGTGATGACGGCCTCGTCATTTTTCCCGGCGGCGCTCGCGCTGGTGAGCTCGAAGTCGCGCGTGGCGGTCTGGCCGGCGGCGGCGTTCACCGTGGCGGAGACGTTCTGGCTGCCGGTGTAGCTCACGGTCAGGTTGACGGTGCCGGCGGGCACGCCGGCAAGCCGGTAGTAACCGGCGTCCTCCGTGTAGGCGACGAGGTTGGTGCCCTCGATGCGGACCTCGGCGTTGCGGACGTAGGACTTGGTCGCGCTGTTGAAGACGCGGCCGGAGATGGTGGCGGTCGCGGCCGGCTGGCCGTGAGCCGGGCCGGCGAACAGGGCGGCCAGCAACAGCCATGCGACGAGGAGGGGGCGAAACAGGGGGAACGGACGAGGGTGGTCGGTCATAGGGTTCGAGGTTGCGAGGTTTAATTATTGCATGAATAAACATGCAGAATTACAATTCAAGTGATACCCCGCGCCGCGGGCCGGAGTCAAGGTCCGGACGGTTACGATTCCGTGGCGCGGCTGAATGGAAATTCCCCGGGGGAAGCGGCGGGTCGAACCCGGGGCGCGGGCGGTGGCGGCTTGACACCCCGCGGGTCGGTCCGAAATATTGTTAAACATGCCGAATGATTATTCCGACGATCGCCTGCGCCTGGTGGCCCGCCTCTATTATCTGGACGGGCTCGGGCAGAGCGAGGTGGCGCGGTTCGCCAAGGTCTCGCAGGCCAAGGTCTCGCGGCTGCTGGCGCTGGCGCGCGAGCGGGGCATCGTCCGCATCACGGTGGCCGACTACGAGCCGCGGCGGCACGAACTCGAGGACCGGCTGCGTGCGCGGCTCGGGCTCGGCCTCGCGGTGGTCATCAAGGCGAGCGACGGGCTCGAGACCTCGGACCTGCGGCGGGCCATCGGGCACTTCGGCGCACCGGTGGTGGACGGGCTGATCGGCGCGAAGGACGTGGTCGCGCTCGCCGGCGGCCGCACGATTCACGAGCTGGTGCAGCACCTGCCGGAGACGCCCGGCCGGGGCCTGACGGTCGTGCAGGCCATGGGCAGCGTCGACTCCAGCGTGAACGTCTTCGACGCGCAGGAGGTCGGCCGCGTCCTGGTGCAGCGGCTCGGGGGCACGTTTCTGGTGCTGAACACGCCGGCCTTCATTCCGGAGAAACGCACGCGCGATGCGTTGCTGGAACTGGAGCAGGTGCGCAACGTGCACGAGCACCTGGGCCGCGCGAAGGTCGCGATCGTCGGCCTCGGGACCTTGGAGAACTCGGTTTTCGTCGAGCGCGGCGTGCTGCCGCCGAAGGCGCTCGACGGCCTGCGGCAGGCCGGGGCGGTCGGCGAGCTCTGCGGCCGGTTCATCGACGCCGACGGCGAGGAATGTGCGTCGCCTTGGCGCGATCGCGTGATCGGCGTGCAGGTCGAGCAGCTCCGCAAGATCCCCCAGGTGATCGGCGTCGTCTCGGGCAGCGACCGGTCGGCGGCGATCCTCGCTGCCGTGCGGGGCGGATTGCTCAAGTCGCTCATCATCGACGAGGCCGGCGCCAGCGCGCTGCTGACCGCCGTGGAGCTTTGGGAATCGACCGTCCCCAAAGCCCGGAAATCCAAGAAATGAAACGCCCCGCAATTTTTCCGCAGAAGAAGTAATGAACGCTCCCGCCACCGCCCCGTCGTCCCGCACCGCCACCAAGCTCTCCCTCCCCGAGGCCCTCGGCTCCGCCCGCGAAACCCGGGCGCTCGTCGTCGGTCGCGGCGTCCTGCGCGACACGGCGCGGGTCTTTAAGGAGCAGTTTCCCGGTAGCCGGGCGGTGATCGTCGCGGACGAGCGGACCCAGGCGATCGCGGGCCGGGCGGTCGGCGAGGCGCTGGCGGCGGCGGGCGTGGCCTGTGTCGCACCGTTCATCTACACCGATCCGGCGCTCTACGCGGAGTTTCGGTTCGTCGAGACGCTGGAGGCCTCGTTGCGGCAGCACGACGCGATCCCGGTCGCGGTCGGCTCGGGGACGATCAACGACCTGGCGAAGCTCGCGGCGCACCGCGCCGGCCGGCCGGGGTACCTGTGCGTCGCGACGGCCGCCTCCATGGACGGCTACACGGCCTTCGGGGCGTCGATCACCTACCAGGGGGCCAAACAGACTTTCAACTGCCCCGCGCCGCGCGGGGTGGTGGCGGATCTCGACATTATCCGCGACGCGCCGGCCGAAATGACCGCGTCCGGCTACGCCGACCTGCAGGCCAAGATCACGGCGGGCGCGGACTGGATTCTGGCCGACGAACTCAAGGTGGAGCCGATCGAGGCGCGCGCCTGGGACATCGTGCAGGGGGGGCTGCGCGACTCGCTGGCCGATCCCGGCGGAGCCCGCGCCGGCCGGATCGAGGCCATCGGGCCGCTGGTGGAGGGACTGATGCTCGGCGGCTTCGCGATGCAGTGGACCAAGTCGAGCCGGCCCGCCTCCGGGGCGGAGCACCAGTTCAGCCACCTATGGGACATGGAGCATCACACGCATCACGGCGAGGCGCCGTCCCACGGCTTCAAGGTGGGCGTCGCCACGCTCGCCGTCACCGCCTTCTATGAGGAGCTGATGCGCCGGCCGCTGGCGCAGCTTGACGTCGCCAAATGCGTGGCGCGCTGGCCGGAGGCGGCCGAGGCCGCGCGGGACGTGCGGGCGCGGTTCGCCGGCGCGGACTTCATCGAGACGGCCGTGGTGGAGACGACCGCGAAGCACGTCTCGGGTGCCGAACTACAGGCTCAGCTTGAACTCGTCCGCGCCCAATGGCCCGGGATCGTCGCGCGCCTGCGGGCGCAGCTGGTGCCGTACGTGGAGTTGAAACGCCGGCTGGTGCTCGTGGGTGCGCCGACGGAGCCGGAGCAGATCGGGCTCACGCGGGAGCGGCTGCGGACGAGTTTCCGCCGGGCCTACCATATCCGCCGTCGCTTTACGGTGCTCGACCTTGCGGTGCGCACCGGAATGCTGGACGACTGCCTCGGCGCGCTCTTCGGCCCGGGCGGGGCCTATCAGCAGTAGTCCAAATCCTCCCGGCGTCCGTCTCACTCCCAAACCCCCATGAGCAGCATTCCTCTATCCTCCGGTGCCACGCGCCCGGTGCCGTCCGCCGCCGAATCGCCGGAGGTCGCGGCGAAATTCCGCTACTGGCAGTACCGCACGCTGATCGCGACGATGTTTGGGTACGCGGCGTTTTATTTCGTCCGCAAGAACCTGAGCTTCGCGATGCCCGCGATGCAGACCGACCTCGGCATCACCAAGGCGGACCTCGGCCTCTTTCTCACGATGCACGGGCTGCTCTATGGCGTCTCGCGGTTCGTGAACGGCATGTGGGCGGACCGGGCCAACGCCCGTTATTTCATGGTCGCGGGGCTGATGCTCTCGGTGGTGGCCAATGTGTTTTTCGGTTTCAGTTCGACCGTTTTGTGGTTCGGTGTGGCGTGGCTGGTCAATGGCTGGGTGCAGGGCATGGGCTTTCCGCCCTGCTGCCGGCTGATGACACATTGGTTCGCCCCGGGGGAGCTGGCGACCAAGATGTCGATCTGGAACACGTCGCACTCGATCGGCGCGGCGATCGCCAGCGTGTTCTGCGGCTACATCGTCACCTTTGGCTGGCGCTGGTGTTTCTTCGGTCCGGCGATCCTGTGTACGGTGGCGGGCCTGATTCTCTTCATCATGCTCCGCGATACGCCGACGTCGGTGGGGCTGCCGGAGATCAAGGTGGAAGGCGCCAAGGAAGGCGATCACGAGGACCGGACTTCCGTCGGCTACAAGGACTTCGTGAAGAAGCAGGTGTTTCTGAACCCCTATATCTGGTACATCGCGCTGGCGAATTTCTTCGTCTACATCCTGCGCTTCGCGATCCTCGACTGGGGTCCGACGCTGCTGAAGGAGATGAAGCATTTCCCGGTGCACCAGGGCGGCTGGATGGTGGGAGCCTTCGAGATCTCGGGGATCGTGGGCATGCTGCTCGCGGGCTGGGCCACGGACAAGGTGTTCAAGGGCCGTGGCGCGCGGATGTGCGTCTTCTGCATGGTCGGGGCGTGCGTCTCGATGCTGCTGTTCTGGCAGCTCGGCAACACCCCTACGATCGCCACCGTGTTTCTCGCGATGGCGGGCTTCTTCATCTACGGGCCGCAGGCCCTGATCGGCATCACCGCGGCCAACCTCGCCACGAAGCGCGCCGCGGCCACCGCCGCCGGCTTTACCGGGCTCTTTGGTTACTTGAGCACGTTGGTCTCCGGGGTCGGCCTCGGGTATGTGGTGGACCACTACGGCTGGAGCATCGGCTTCGGAGTGCTGCTGGCGATCGGCACGGTCGGCACCCTC
>JAPLTR010000386.1 GCA_026398065.1 Verrucomicrobiota bacterium
GCCGAGTGGCGGCGAACGTCACCTTGGACGTTCGTCAAGGGGCTCGCAACCCTGCTGGGCTTCACTTTAAGGTTCCGCCCAGCAAGGTCGCTTCGCATGAACAAATTGGTATCAGAGCCGAACCACTCGCCGCAACCGACGACCGGGCTTGAGCCCGGCCGCGGCTGAGCGCAACGTTCGGCAAAAAATGAGAACTTGTGTCCGCCTTTTGAATTCGTGCTGCGTTCTGCTTAGCCTCGTTGGTTGCCAGACGGTCGAGAAACCGATTCTCGAGCGAGAGTTTCCGTTCGAATTGGGCGAGCCCGTTTACCTGCTGAAACCATCAGATTTTCCGATGAGTGACATGATGGCCGTGTGGATGCCACGCCCGCCTCCACGTTCAAATACGGCGCCCCCGATCACAGTTGGGGCAATCGGCCCAGAAAAAACGACGCCGCCGGTCCTGACAAAAACGAGTCGGTCAACGCTTCAACAGATCGCCGGCGATCTGCCTCAAAATCTTCCGAAGCGCGCTGTTTTTCTTATCTCAAGCAAAGGTGTCGTTGTTGAGGCCGTGTTCTCGCGGTCGAGGGATAAGTTGAACGAACGGGTCTTCGCGTCTCGTCTTCGCGCGCTTAATTTTACTCCTGCAACCCACCTGGGAATGCCGGTCGCGGTAATTTGCGAAGTGGACCTAGTTAGCGGTTCAGTCGGGCCGAACCAAACGGCCGAACCATCCTCGCCGAGCCGAGGTGGTTCATCGTAACGTCTGCCAAAAGAAAGCATGCAGACGCTTCCGAGAGTTTCAGGTGGTCGCGAAGCCTACGAGTTCTACCTCGAGATGATACTTCAATTTCTCTGCGGTGAGTGCGGTTCGTTCGTCGACGCGGCCTCCGACATCCGAAAAGAGGAAGAAGCGGGCGCTCCTATGCATGGTCCGTGGGCGACGCGACAAGCCCAGGACGCAATGAAGCTTGGGTGGTATGTTCATCCGTTGACCGAGGACGGCAGTCTTGTGCCCGTCTGCCTTTGTCCGTCTTGCGCCGTACGCCATGGGCACACGGTGGAAAAAGAGGCTAACCACTCGCCCCAACCGACGACCGGGCTGGCGCCCGGTCGCGGCTGAGCGCAACGTCAGCCAAAGAAGAAACATCGCATGACCACATCAGAGATCATTCGAGCGCAGTTTGGTGATGCTGCGTGTGGCTCGCCTGCAAGCGAAGACGACCTCGTCCGAGCTGAGCGGGCGCTTGGCGCTCCGTTGCCAGAAGTGCTTCGGACGCTTTGCGCCGCATTCGACGGGTTTCGCGGCTCCACGGAGTAGAGATTCCTTTGGCCGCTTTTTGGGAAGGCTGGTCTTGTGGACTTCAATCAGTTTCTCCGTGGTGGAAGTGAGTTCCCCCGTGAATTCGTGGCATCGTGCCTCTTCGTTGGCGATGCGGGGATTTCCGAATCAAATCTCTTCAAGACTTAAGACGTGACACCTTTTTCTGCCTCATTTCCAAATGACGTTAGCGAGCCATAGCTCCCATGCTGTAATACAAGGGAATCTGGAATTTCCTGGATAAATTCCCCTTCGCGTTGACGGAATTAGAGGCATTGGTAAAAGTCCAGGAGACCGCCAATCCGATCGTTCCATTTTTTGGATCGACCTGTCCAATTTCCCAGCGGCAATTCCCCACTGCTTTATCGCCGGACGCCGGCCAAGCCGGTGTCCTAAACACCAGCGAGAGCTCTGTGGCGGAAATCGGCCTGAGTATCAGGATCTCGTTCTTATTGTTATCTACTCGTCGATCTATCAGTAAAAACTCGCCTCCGTCTGTTGTTACCCAGCGAGCATCCACTCCACCCAACCCCAGTCCAATCGTAAACTCCTCACGGCCCCGTGGAGCATAGGTCAACTTATAAACATCAACATCGTTGGATGATTTTGTGTAGCGAACGACGCCCGCCTTGCTGGGAGCCGCCCAAGTCGCATACACTGACGCCTCTTTTGACAGCGATTCACCCGGCGCCCAATCATTGAAGAAAATTCGCCCATCCAATATCTCGGCCGAAAAAGCATGACCGGCCATCAAGGCGCAGAGGGCGAATGCTGTCCAAATAATATATGCGTACCTCTTCATCAATGTCCTCGGTTATTGAATGGCCTTTGGATTTTCAGGAATGGCGAGTTTCGGATCAAGACTCCTATTGTGAGGAACAGGCTGATCCGCAGGCGGCAGAAAATGGGGGCAAACTTTGCACTCCCTCAGCGATTGGTATTACGATCAAACCATGCCCGGGAGGGTGCTACTTCGCGAGCGGCACCTGGGCCGTCGTGCGGAGGTAGGCGATCAGGTTGGCCACCTCGGCCTCGGGCAGGCCGGAGATCAGGCCGGGGGGCATCAGGGAGATTTCGAGGCGCTCCAGTTTCTTGATGTTGTCGCGCGCGATGGTGACCGTCTCCGCCTGGTTCGCGAGGGTGAGGGCCGAGGGC
>JAPLTR010000762.1 GCA_026398065.1 Verrucomicrobiota bacterium
CAACTTCGGCAGCCTCGTGTTCAACCGCAGCGACGATTTCACCGTGCCCAACGTCATCTCCGGATCCGTCGGCACACTCACGAAACTCGGCGCCGGCACCCTCTCCCTGACCGGAACCGGCGCCTACAATGGCACCACCACCGTCTCCGCCGGCACCTTGCAGATCGGCGCGGGCGGCACCACCGGCTCCTGGTCCGGGCTCATCGTCAACAATGCCGCGCTCGTCTTCAATCGCAGCGACGCCGTCACCCACTCGGGCGCCATCTCCGGCACCGGCACGCTCACCAAGCTCGGCACCAACACGCTCACCCTCTCCGGTGCCAACACCTACACGGGTGCCACCACGGTCTCCGCCGGAACGCTCGCCCTCTCCAATACCAACACCTCGTCTGGCTACGCCATCGCCAGCGGCGCGGTCCTACGGCTGAACGACAGCTTTGACAGCACCGCCACGACCACCACGTTCACCGGCACCGGCACCCTGCGACCGGGAGGTGCCGCCGGAACCCAGTGGAGCTCGACTTCGGCGGTTTTCAGCCTCGGTGCCGGCAGCCTCATCGACGTGCCGGCCAGCACGGCTTTCTATGGCGGTGGCGTCAACGACAACTGGACCAACAATCTGTCCGGCCTTAATTTTCCCAACGACTCCGGTTCGTGGGGCGAGTTTGCCATCGACGGAGCCAGTGTGCGGGTGGATGCCGTGAACGGGCGGGGCAATATCAATATCTCCGGCACCCTCACCTTCGGGGTGAACAACGGCTCCGGCGTCTTCACCGGCCATTTTGAAGCCGGGCCGTCCGGGCCCGGAGATGTCGTCAAGGCCGGCACGGGCACACAGGTGCTGACCAATGCCAACAACCACCAGGGCACCACCACCGTGGCCGGCGGCACGCTCCGGTTCGCCACGCCTGTCGCGCTTTACGTGGCGGACCCCGGCCGGTGGAACGCAGCCCACCTCATCGTCGAGTCCGGCGCCACCGCCGCCTTCAATGTCGGTGGCTACGAGGAATTCACCACCGCCAATCTCGACACGTTGAAAGCGCTCGGCACCACCACCGGCGGTTTCAAGCCCGGCTCTTTCCTCGGCCTCGACACCACCAACGCCGGCGGCACGTTCACCTATGGCAGCGCGATCGCCAATCCCAACGGCGGCGCCAATGCCCTCGGCCTCGCCAAGCTCGGGACCGGCACGCTCACGCTGTCCGGCGCCAACACCTACTCCGGCGGCACCGTGATCTCGGCGGGGGCCCTCGCCCTCGGCCATGCCTCCGCCCTCGGCTCCGGCCCCGTGTCGATCGCCGCCGGCGCGACACTCGACGCCGCGGCTTTCGGCCTCGACCTCGCGCGGGTTTCCGGCTCCGGCACCGCGACCGCCTCCGGCGGCTACACCTACGCCTCCTCCGCTTCTTCCACTCTTGCAACGAACCTCACCGGCAACGCCTCCCTGACCAAGTCCGGCACCGGCACGCTCACGCTCTCCGGCACCAACTCCTATACCGGCGGCACCACGATTTCGGCGGGCATCCTCGCGGTCTCCGCCGACACCCATCTCGGCGCCGGGGCTCTCACCTTCACCGGCGGCACCCTCGCCGCCGCCGGTAGTTTCTCCTCGGCCCGCGCCACCACGCTCGGAGTCGGGGGCGGCACCTTCGACACCCCCGCCTCCACCACGCTCGCGTGGAATGGCGCCATCACCGGTACCGGTGCCCTCACCAAGTCCGGCGCGGGCAATCTCCTCCTCACCGGCAACAGCGATTTTTCCGGCGGCACGACCGTCTCCTCCGGCCTCCTCACCCTCGGTCACGTCAACGCCCTCGGCACCGGTGCGATCACGCTCGCTCCCGGGGCCACGCTCGACATCGGTGGCTATGCCTTCGACTTCGCCCGCGTCTCCGGCACCGGTTCCGTCACCAGCAGCACCGGATTCAACTTCGCTTCGTCCGCCAGCGTCACCGTTGCCTCCGTCCTGTCCGGGGCCGCCACCATCACCCTCTCCGGCACCGGCACACTCACGCTCTCCGGGGCCTCGACCTACTCTGGCGGCACCACGCTCTCCGCCGGCACCCTTGCGATCGGCGGCAACACCGCCCTCGGCACCGGCCCCGTCGATCTCGCCGGTGGCACGCTCCAGGCCTCGGGCGGCGCCCGCACGCTCGCCAATGCCTTCACCCTGAACGCCGACACCACCTTCGCCGGCTCCACCGCCCTCACCCTTGCCGGGCCGCTCACCCTGGCGCGCAACCGCGATCTCACCGTTTCGAACACCGCCGTCACCACGATCTCCGGCTCCATCGGCCAGAGCGGCGGCGGCCGCGGACTCAACAAATACGGCCCCGGCGAACTCCAGCTCACCGGCGCCAACACGTATTCAGGCGGCACCTACATCGGCGCTGGCACCGTCCGCATCAACAACTCCACCGGCTCCGCCTTCGGCACCGGCGCCGTCACCGTCGAGGCCGGCGCGACCCTCGCCGGCGCCGGCCGCTTCACCGGCGCCCTCCAGCTCAACGGCACCTTGTCCCCCGGCAACTCCCCCGGCACCGCCTTCACGGGCTCGCAGACCTGGGCCGGTGGGGCCGGCTACGTCTGGGAGATCAACGCCGCCAACGGTACCATCGGCACCAATACCGATCTGCTCTCGATCACCGGCAACCTGAACCTCGCCGCCACGGGCACCAGCCGCTTCACGATCTCCCTCACCTCCCTCCTCCCGGGCAACACGGCCGGCGCCGTCATCGATTTCAACTCCGCCCAAAACTACAGCTACACCATCGCGACCACGACCACGGGCATCACCGGCTTCAGCCCCGACGCCTTCACCCTTAACACGACGAACTTCACCAACCCCCTCAACGGCGGCACCTGGTCCGTCGCCCAGTCCGGCAACAGCCTGAATCTCAACTTCACCGCCGCCGCCATCCCCGAACCCAGCACCTACGCCGCGCTCTTCGGCGCCGCCGCCCTCGCCCTCGCCGCCTACCGCCGCCGCCGCTAAAAATCGTTCTCTTTCCTCTTTCTCTTAATCTTTCTCTCCGCCCCTTCCCCGTCCCCCTTACCCATCGTTCTCGTTCCTCGCACCTCGTTCACTCGTCCTAAAATATCCCTGACGAAAGAGAAAGATTAGGAGGAAAGAGAAAGAACCTCCTTCACCGCTGGGCGCCAAACTCCCGCTCCAGCGCCCGCAGCCCCTCCCGCACCCGCGCGAGGTCACCTACCACGACAAACTGCCGGTACGCATACTCCCCCGCCGGAAACCCCGTCTTCACCACTGGCGGTCGGAACACGCAGTTCCATTTCACGACCCGCTCGCGAACGAAGCGAAACCGACCGTACCGCGCCCCCGGCTCCGGCGAAAAAATCCCCATCGCGTACTTCCCGTCCGCCGTCGCCAGCACCACCGGCCTAAGCTGTTCGCCCGGCCCGTCGCTCAGCGGCTCCAGTTCGCCGGACGCCGCATTGAACGACCAGAATTTTTCGAACTCCGGCGGCATGTACCCCGTCAGCGCCTCGAACACCGCCTCCTGGTGAAACTCGCCCGCCGGCACCGTGAACACCACGTCGTGGCTGATCACCTGCGCGTGCCCGCGCCAACCGATCGTCACGCGCTTCTCCAGCAGATGGCGCGAAACCAGCGTCGTGTTGCGCGCCGGGTACGGCCCGGATTTCTCGCCCGGTGCGAGCCAGAAGGCCATGCGCGACTTGGTGTGCAGCGAATTCCCCGCCGCCTGAAACTCGATCAGTTCGCTCGTCGACCGCGGCCCCACATGGTCGAGCCGCGAGCCCGCCTCGGTCGGATTAAAGGTTTCCGCGTGGATCGGCCGCACGCCCGTGTCGAGGTTCGACGCCGACTGCAGCTGCCGCCCGTGATCCACCGAGTCGATGAACTCCTTGCCGCCCCACGTGAGCGAATGAATCGCCCCCGCCACGCGCGCGGTCGTCGTGATCACGATCTCCGACTCGCCCGCCCGCGCCCGGATCGTGGCATTGCCGTCGGGCGCGCGCACCGGCGCCGCCACCGCGGCCGGGCCCGCCGGCCCTTGGTTCGGCGTCCCGCAGCCGGCGAGGGCCAGCAGCCCGGCACCGAGCAGCGCGGACGAAATGGGGGTAGTGAAACGCACCGCCGGAAAAATTGCCGCGACTCGCCGGCACTTCGCAAGCGAAACCCTGTCGCATCGCGGCGCTTGCCATCGCGCAAAAACGTCTGGTTCACTATAATCACTTGTGAAGCAAAGTATCGTCACCCTCGACATGGAAGGCGTCCTCACGCCCGAAATCTGGATCGCCGTCGCTGAACGCACCGGCATCCCCGAATTGCGCCGCACGACGCGTGACGAACCGGACTACGACAAGCTCATGCTCTACCGCATCGGCATCATGGACCGCCACGGCATCACCCTCCCCAAGATCCAGGAGGTCATCGGCTCCCTCACCCCCCTCCCCGGCGCCCTTGAGTTTCTCGACGAGCTCCGCCGCCGCGCCCAGGTCATCATCCTCTCCGACACCTTCGAGCAGTTTGCCGACCCCTTCATGCGTCAGTTCGGCCGCCCCGCGCTCTTATGCCACCGCCACGTCGTGGAAAACGACCGCATCGCCGGGTACAAGCTCCGCATGCCCGACCAGAAACGCCAGGCCGTCGCCGCGCTCCAGGGACTCAACTACAACGTCATCGCCGCCGGCGACTCGTTCAACGACACCACGATGCTCGCGCAGGCGAACCACGGCTTCCTCTTCCACGCGCCCGACAACATCGTGAAGCAGTTCCCGCAGTTCCCCGCGGTGAACGAGTACGACGATCTCCTGAAACTG
>JAPLTR010000346.1 GCA_026398065.1 Verrucomicrobiota bacterium
TTGGATCCGCGGATCGGCCAATCGAAACCTGCGAAATCGTCGTGAGGACGTCTCCGCTATTTTTGGCGTTCCCGCTCGGCTTTGAGAATTTTTTCGACCGTGCTCGGGGCCAGCGGCGGATTGAAGAAGGGCAGGACTTCGCCGAGTCCACCGGCCGGGGTCTTTCCTGCCGCGGCAAAGTCCTTGGCCGCGCGCGCCAAACGCTCTCCAAAATTAGGGATCCACGCGAGGGGCGCACTCACCCCTCCCCCACCTGAGTTGCCCACGTCGCTGGCTTGAACGTAAAACTGGCTGTCATAGTCGGGATCGATGGGCGACTGGTTCCGGGCGCTCCACTCGACGTTGCCCCGCATGCCCGACGGCGGCGCCTTGCGGAGTTCGTAGCGCGCGAGCAGCGCCGGATCGACGGGTTTCTCGAAGAACGGGCCCAGCGCAAAGATCGTCGGCGAGGAATCGATGACCGCAGTCCTGGCAAAGGTCCTGAGCGCCGCCATCAACTGGGGCGTGAACTGCGAGATGGCGGCGTCGCGGGCGGCGGCGAGCGCCCTGCGCCGACCTTCGTCCGAAGCCAGTTCGCTGTTCCTCGTCACCCGGAGCCAGTCTTGCTCGGTGAGGAACTGCATCTCGGGGATGCGTTGATCCGGTCGCTCTTCGAACAGGCGGCGCAGTTGCTTCACCCGGCCGAGCCAGGCCTTGATCTCGGTCCGGCGCTCCGGAGAGAGAGAGGGATCGCCGTCCCGCAACGGCGGCAAAGCCGCCAACTGGCGCTCGGCTTCGGCCAGATTCCTGAGGTCGGCATCGCATGCGCGACGAAGCGCCGACGACTCGGCCGCAAGTTGGGCGGCGCGCTGGCGCAACTCCTCCAGTTGCGCGCTCCGCCGGAGCACCACGAAGGTCGCGTAACCGAAGCTCCCAAGGAGCGCGAGCAACCCGGCCACGAGCACGATGCGATGGGGTCGTTTCATGGCCGGCCGGAGGGCGGTTGCGGATCGAGGTATTTTTGCAAGGCCGCGGCGCTGACCGGCCATTTCAGGAGCGGCATCAACTGTTCCGCCGTGGTGGCCCGGAGTCCGTTGTGGGTTTTCGCGAATTGGCGCTGCGCCTCGCGTACGTTGGTGTGCATCGCGATGCCATTGTTACCATAGCCATTCGTGCCCACATAGAAATTCGCGTCGAATTCGACGTCGGCCGGGGCCTTCGGCGCGAGCATGCGCGTCGTTTCGCCGCGGGGAACCTCACTCGCCTTGCCCGTTTGGAGCATCTCATATCTGGCGAGAATCTCAGGGGCCATCGGGGAGTCGAAGTACGGTGCGAGTTCCGCCGGGCTGTTGGGCAGCACTCCGTCGTGGGCCCGCAGGTAGGCGTTGAGCGCCTTCATGATCCGGTTGCCGGCGAGGCCGGCGGCACGGTCGCGCAAGCTGGCGGTCGCGCGACGAAACTGCTCCTCGGACTCGAAGCGGCCGCCCCCCGCCGCGTTGAACCAGTTTTCTTCCGTCAGCAATTTCAACTCGGGGATATCCCACTCGGGCCGCTGCACCAGAAACTGCTTCAACCGGTCGACCTGCACGAGCCACTCCCTCATCTGCGACTCAAGCGCCGCATCGGCCGGAGCGACGGGGATCGCCGCGGCGAAGCGGGCGTCGATGCGTCGTTCGACGGCCTCGAGTTTCGCCGCAGTGGCGGCGCGCGCGAGGCGCAGATCCCGGATCTCGGTGGCGACGCGATCATTTTGAACCCGCAGGCCGACCGCCTCGTCCGCGTATCGAGCAATGAGGTGTCCTTGGACGAGACCGGCCCCGGCAAGCGCGACAAATGCAACGAGGGCCGCGGATTTTTGCAGGGTGGTCATGGCAACGACGCGGGCGGTTTCGAGTGCAGCGGTGGAGGCGGTGGCGCCGACGAGCGCCGTGGCCTTCGAGATCACGGTCCCGAGCCCGGCGGGTGCCATTTGCACCGCCTGGGCCGAGAGATCGGTGGCAAGCGCGGCGGCACTGACAGCCACGCCGCGGCGCTGGAAAAAATCGCGCAACTGTTCGACCGCCCGGCTCACGCGTTTTTGCGCGGTGTCCTCGGAGATGCCGAGCGCATCGCCCACTTCGCGCAGGGTCAGGTTTTCGAAATAACGCAGCACGATCGCGGTGCGCTCGGCGTCATTGAGCGTTTCCATGGCGTCGTCGAGGGAGCGCTCGACATGGGACCAGGCGTGGGGCGGGGTTTTCATGGCGGCAATGTCCGCGGCGGTGCGTTCGCGGGCCTGGCGGCGCGATTCGCGCCGAATTACGTCGACGGCGGTGCGGCGCGTGACGACGTAGAGCCACGCGGCGAGCGATACGTTGGGCGAAAGCTTCGAGGCGTGGCGCGCGAGATCAAGGAAGACCGATTGCGCGACCTCCTCGGCGAGCTGCGGCGAACGGACCTGTCGCAATGCCGCTGAGTAAACGAGATCGATGTGACGCCCGACGAGCGTGGCAAACGCGGGCTGGGAGCCGGCGCCGGCGAACTGCTGCAAGCACTCGTGGTCGATCATCTTTAACCTTTATCGCCACCGGCTGGAGCCAATCCGACATCAAAGCACGAAAAAATCGCCGGGGCGGTCAGTCGGTACGGGCGCGGAATACGCCGTTCCCCTGCGGGGGGTCGCAAACCAACGCATTCCAAACCGCCCATCCGCGCCGGTCGCCCCGAATGACCTGCATAAAAAACCGCGGTGGGAGCCTGCGCCCCGCACCGCGGTTGAAATCAACCTGTCGCGGTCCTCAGACCTTGGCGACGGCCGGAGAGATCTGCGGGATCGTGAACTCGCCCCGACCCACGCGTTTGCGGAGGGGGCTCTTGTTCGCCGCATCGGTGACGACCTTCTCTCCACCGACAAACATCTCCGTCTTGCGGTCGATCATCAGCACCGGACCCTGCACGGATTTACGGGTCGCGACATCAACTTCGTTCGCCTTCAAATGCGCCAGCAGGCGGTCAAAGGTCTCGGAGGCCTCAGCGCTCTTGTTGATGGACTCGGAGATCGCGGCATTGGATTTCTCCGCACCGACGAGGTACGAGACATTGGCCAGGTGACACGCGGCCGAGGAATAGTGACACTCCTCGACGAGACCATGGACCACCTTCCGGTTCTGCACGGCCTTCACGAAGTTGGCACGGTGCGCACCGTTGCCACCGTTCTTGAGCGCCTTGATGGGCGCCTTGTTCGTGTTGTCGTAGATATTGACCGTGCCGCCCTCGCTGACGGTGATGTAGCCCTGCTCGTACTGCACGACGACGCCAACGCGACCGCCACGATAGGCGTCCATCGCCTGCATGCCGGGCTTCATCGGCAGCCCCCGCACTTCGAAGATCAGGGGCGCCTTCTCGTAGTTGAGCACGGAGATCAGGGTGTTGGGCGTCTCGGCATCGTCATCGTAGCCGAAGCGGCCGCCGATGCTCATCACGCTCTTGGGCAGGCTGGACTCGCCGATGAACCACCGCGCGACATCCATCTGGTGGATGCCCTGATTAGCGATGTCGCCGCCACCGTAGTTCCAGAACCAGTGCCAGTCATAGTGAATCGGGCCGCCGCGCGGTCCGTTCCGACGGGAGGGAATGAGGTCAGCGGGACCGGTCCAGAGATTGTAGTCCACGGAGTCGGGTACTTTCTGCGGACCGGTGGTCTTGCCGATGCTGTCTCGGAGCTTGTAGCACAGACCGCGGGCCCACTGGATTTTACCGAGCTTGCCGGAGTTAGCGTACTCAAGAGCCTCCATGATATCGAGCGACGAGCGGTTCTGCGTACCGGCCATCACAATGTTCTTCGAATACTTCTTGGACGCTGCGACGGCCTGACGGCCCTCCCACACGTTGTGCGAAAGCGGCTTCTCGCAATAGACGTCCTTCCCCGCCTCAAGGGAGCGGATCGTCATAATGGAATGCTGGTGGTTCGGCGAACCGATCACAATGGCATCGATATCCTTATCTTCCAGCATCTTACGGTAGTCAGAAAAGGTCTTCACCTTGACACCCGCCTTCTCGCAGACCGCCGCCTGCTTGGCGAGGTGATCGCTGTCCGCATCGCAAATCGCGACCAGCCGCGCCCCCGGCAGCTTGTTCAGGTAGTCCTTCATGTGGCTGCTGCCCTGTGCGCCGACACCCATGACTGCGACCCGAATGTCGCCATTGGCGCTGCCGGCGGCCGGCGCGACCTGACCATAGAGCCGGGTCTGGCCGGCGATGAGAGCGGCGCCGCTACCAAGGAGCGAGGCCCGGAGGAATTCTTTGCGTGTCCAGTTCTTCATGAGGGGTGGGTGGATATTTAGGGATCGAAGTAAAGAAGGCGGTCTGCTTGCGCCAGACGGGGGAGCGCGGAAAAAGAGACGGAGAAAACTGGGCCACAGGAGACGAACGACGTCAACCCCCGCGTCTCGGTTACCGGACAGTTACTTGTAAGTGCCGTCCGGCGAAATCGAAGAACGCCTTCCAATCCGATTCCGTGATCGTGTGCTTGCCGGTGTGGTAGTGAAAGCCCAGCGAGCCGGAGATCAACGGGGTGTCGAGGGCTGGGAGCACACTGGCTCCCACGTCCGGTTTGCCCAGCAGGCGATAGACCGGTCCTGCTGCCACCAAGGCCAGAAACTCACCGTGCGGGTCCGCCCAGAGGTCCTCTGTGCCAGCGGTGACAAAGACGGGCCGCGGGGCGTTGAGCGCGATGATCGTGTGCGTGTCCACCGGCAGGTCGCTCCAGCGCCCGGCGTACTTCGGGAACGTCGAGACAAACTGCCAGGGAAAGTTGGCCGCCATGTCATCCAGTGATTCGCCAAAGTCACGCCGCGCCAGCGACGAGCCCATCTCTCCCGCGCAGCTCGAAAATACCAAGGCAAACCGCGGATCGCGCGCGCCCGCCCAAAGCACGGTTTTGCCCAGCCGCGAATGCCCGACGAGGGCCACCCGCTTCGCGTCCACCGCACGATCCGTTTCGAGATAGTCGAGCACGCGGCTCGCCCCCCACGCCCACGCCGCGATCGTGCCCCACTCGCCCGGCGCGGGTTTCGTCTGGCCCGGCGCATAGGCCTGCGCCTGGACCCCCGCCTGGTTCGTGGTCGCCGCATCCGGCTGGATTTCCGTGTAGCGAACCGAAGCGTAGCCCCAGCCGCGGGCAATAAAGTCCGCCACCGGCCCCGCATCGTTGAAGCGCCGGACCGGCGCCTTGCCATCGGCCGAAGGCGGAGGTGGTGGCGGCGTGTAGCCCGCGGGGTCTCCAAACAACAGCTGGAGCGCCACCGGCACGGGTTTCGTCGCCGCAGACGGCGTAAACAACACCACATTCACCTTCATCGCCGCCGCGCCCTCACCCACGGTCACTACGATGTGTTTTCGGACAGCTCCGGCGAATCCCGGGCCTTCCGACTGAACCTCGGCGAAACTCACCTTCGGTGCGCGTTCCGGCACCCGTCCGAAAATCTCCTGCTCATACAAACCGATCAGTTCCGGTCGCCGCACCTTGGTCCAAGTCGCCACATCGCGCACGGGCCGCCCGCTTTTTAGCACCAGCGGATCGGGCAGCGTATAGGAACCGACCTTGGCCTCGTCGTAATTCGACACGTGGCCCGTCGCCGCGTAGCGCAAAGGATTTCCATTGGCATCCTTTGTCGGTCGCGCGGGCGCGGGCGGCACTGGATAGGCGGCCTGGACCCCAATGCCAGCAAACACCACCAACCAAGCGACGAAGGACGAACGGACAAATCGATTCATGGGGTTAACGGGGTGATCCAAGACACTGACCTGGCTTGCCCGTAGGCACAGCAAAAAACGCTCGCCCGTCTCCTCGGGCCAAACAGAGTGGCACCCGCGCGCCCGGCCAGCCGATGCGGCACGTTTCGCTCTGCGCTTCGTCTTCGTCTCATACCTCCATGAAATTCGAGCACTTCGCCCTCAACGTCCCCGACACTCGCGCTCAGGCCGCCTGGTACGTGGCCCACCTCGGCTTCACGGTCGCCCGTCGGCGCGAGGACGCCCCTTTCACGCACTTCCTCGCCGACGAAACCGGCCGGACCGTCGTCGAGCTCTACTCGAATCCCAAGGCCGCGATGCCCGACTACGCCACCCAGCACCCATTGGTGTTTCACATCGCGGTGGTCGCAGCCGATGCCAAAGCTGAGCGGGCCCGCCTTGAGCAAGCCGGCGCCACCCTCTTCCTTGAGGAGCCCCAGCCGGACGGCTCGATGCTCATCATGTTGCGCGACCCCTGGGGCGTCGCCCTGCAGCTCTGCCAGCGCACGAAGCCGTTCCCGATGCCATGAGCGCCCGGCGCGACCGACCGGCCCCGCTGCTCTCGCTCCGACGCCAGTTTGTCGCCCGGGCCATCGCCGCCTTCGTCACCGGCTTCGCGTCAATTATCGCTGCGGCCGAACCACCCGCCCTGAAGGTCGATGACGCCGTCCGGCTCGCCGCCGAAGTGCAGTCGGTGCTCTCCGCGGCGGTCGCCGCCCCCGCCGCGGAGCGGCCCAGCCTCGGCGCCAGCCTGTCCGCCTACGCCAAGAATTCCGGCGCCGATCCTGCCCGCCATGAAACCATGGAGGAGGCCTCTCGCCGTATCCTGGCCGGGGGAACCACGTCCAAACGCCCCCCGGAGGAGACCAGTCGCTGGCTCGGCACCGCCGCCGACCAACTCCTCGCCGCCGTCCGGGCGGCCGAGACCGCCACACCCGTCCTGCGTTCACCGGAATTGGAGAACACGCTCGCCGGCCTGACCGTCAGCGCCCATCTCGCGCGCTTTCACGCCCGCCGCATCCTCGCCGCCGTTCACTACAATCTTTTCCTCCGCGGTCAGCGTCTCGCCGAACTCTACGCCGCCACGATGGACGCGAAGACGGCGGTGGAAATCTGGCGCGAGCTCGCCACCGCGGCCGGTGACCGCGACCCACTGACCTTCGGCTCGCCCGCCATCACTCTGCGCGGCCCGTGGCGCGCCGAACTCAAGCGCCTCGAATTCGACTACCACGACCTGGAGGCGCAGTGTTGCCCGCCCGACGAAGGTCTCCTTCGCGAGAAGGTCTGGACGCCCCCGCCCGCCGCTCCGCGCTAGGCCTGCCCGCCGGACCCGCATCCATCCCGCGCCCGATTCGTCTGGCTGCAAACGGACACGCGTCCCAGTTTCAGCCAACCCCTCCATGCCCTCACCCCGCCTTTGCGCGCTCGCTGTCACGGCGTTCGCCTGCCTTGCGCTCTCCTCCGTCGCGCTCCGTGCCGCCGACGCGCCGTCCCCCGGCCTCCTCTTTTACCTCTCCGCCGACAAGGGCACGACCGCGGACTTCGCCGCCGCCGGCACGCCGGAGCCGACCTTCGTGTCGGACGTCACGACCATCCCCGACGGTTTCTCTGGCGCCGCCCTCCGTTGCGCCAATCTCCAGCGCCTCGCGTGGTCCGCCCCGGGCAACATCCGCGCGCAACGCGGCACCCTCTCGTTTTTCTGGCGGGCCCGCGACCCCGTCGGTCCGACGGAGTTTCCCGTCTTCCGCGTCGGCTACGCGGATCACTCCAGCTGGGACATGGTCTGGCTCCGGATCGACTACAACGGCCACGGCTTCGACGCCTTCGTGACCGACGCCAGCCTCTCGCGCACGCGCGTCTCGACCACCCTGCAGCCGTTTCCCTCGCCGGACACCTGGATTCATCTGGCGTTTTCGTGGGATGAGACGCGCGGCGTCCGCCTCTACGTGAACGGCAAGCTCGCGGGGCGCAAAGACGCCGTCGCCGTCTACGACGCGGGCCTCGATCAGTTCGGCCCGCACTCGCGCATCATCAGTCCGTATCAGGTCCAGAGTGACTACAACTTCACCCGCGGCGGGGACCTCGACGAACTCCGCATCTACGACCGGATGCTCGACGACGACGCTATCGCAGCCCTCGCCCGCGGCGCGGCCCCCGAGCTTGGACGCCTCGCGTCGCGTTCGCTCGCCGATCCCGCCACCCGCGACGAATGGGATCTCCGCTACGGCTTCAACCGCCCGAACGACCCGCCCCCCGCCCTGCCCGCCGGCCCCGCCGTCCGTATCCGAAAAGTGGAGATCCACGACGCCTTCGATCTCGGCCGCTGGTGGTGGAAGGCCACCGACGGCATCCGCGAGACCACCTGGCCCGGTGTCTACAAC
>JAPLTR010000398.1 GCA_026398065.1 Verrucomicrobiota bacterium
CGAGCTGGTGCTCGCCGACCTCCAGAGCGTCGAGGCGGCGCACTCGAAGGCCGAGCGCGCGGCGAAGAGCGGCGACAAGGAGTCGATCATCCGGGCGTCGCTCCTCGGGAAGCTCCTGCCCGTGCTGTCGGAGGGCAAGCCGGCGCGCGTCGTGCTCGCCTCGCTGACCGACGACGAGCGCAAGGCGATGAAGAGCCTCGGCATGCTGACCGCCAAGCGCGTGCTCTACGTCGCGAACGTGGACGAGCACGACACGCTCGTCGGCCTCATCACGCTCGCGGGCATCGCCTCGCGCAACACGATCATGATGATCTCGCACTACCTCCATTTGATGGAGCATGAGGGCGAGAAATTCGACGCGCAGATGATCGTGCGCGGATCGCTGGAACGGCTCGTGCCCGTGACGATGACCGCGCTCACCGCCGGCCTTGCGTTGATTCCGCTCGTGCTCGCGGCCGATCAGCCCGGCAAGGAAATTCTTTATCCCGTCGCCGTGGTGATCCTCGGCGGACTCGTCAGCTCGACCTTCCTGGACATGGCCGTGACGCCGGCGGTGTTCTTCAAATTCGGGCGCCGCGCCGCCAAAAAATATCTCGAGCGCGCCAAGGTCGAACCCCTCGACGAAGTAGTCGCCGACCGGCCGACCCCGGCGGCGGCGCCGGAGCCGATCGAGACCGCCGCGCAATCCTGAACAGGCACCAATGAATTTCCCTTCGCTGGAGAATCCCAACCAAAACCAACATGAAAACTGAAATCAAAATGATCCGCGCGACCGCTTTGCTGGCCGGCGCTTTCTTCCTGCTCAATGCCAGCCCGGCCCTTCGTGCGGCCGAAAAAGCCGGACACGAGCATATGGAAATGGCCAAGCCGGGCACATCCGCCGCAGCCCTGGAGGCCATTCACAAACTGCACGCGACGCTCACGACTCAAGTGACGGGCAAGCAACTCAAGGCCGTGCATGACACGTGCGAGCAACTCACCACTGCCGCCAATGCGCTGCCGGGCCTCTCGAAAGACCTTCCCGCCGACAAGCTCAAGCGTGTCGAAGGTGCAGCCAAAAATCTGGCCAAGGCACTCGACGCCCTGCACGACGCCGCCGACGAAGGCAAACAGGCTGACACCGAGAAACAGCTCAAGGCGGTGGATTCGCTCCTGAAGATCATCTCCGACCAATACCCGATGGCCAAAATGTAAGGCCGCCAGCCCGGCCAGTGTCCATCGCCTGGCCGGGCTTCATTTTTACTCACCTTCTCCATGCACCTTTTTCGCTATTTTTCTCGTGTGCTCACGCCTGTCGCGGGAGCCATGCTTATCAACGCCACCGCACCGGCCGTGTTCGCTCAGGAAGCGGCCAAACCGTCCCACGAAATGGGCGCGATGCAGCCTGCGGGACTCTCCGGTGTCTGGGGAAACATCAACGGCCTACGGGAGGAACTCGCGGACCAGATCGCCGCGAAAAATTTGAAGCCAGTGCATGAGACGGCCGAGCAACTCACGGCGGCGCTCATCAAGTTGCGTGAAGCCTCCAAGGATCTCTCCGCCGACAAGCTAAAGCGCGTCCAAGGTGCGGTGGCCAATCTGGCGAAGGCGCTGGACGGCGCGCACGACGCGGCCGACGAGGGCAACCAGGCCGGAACGGAAAAGCAGCTCAAGGCCATCGACGGTTTGCTGAAAGTGCTCGCGGCGCAGTATCCCGCCGAGATGGCCAACGCCAAACCGATGAAGGAGGAGCACGGAGGGCATGGAGGCGCGCCCGCAGCACCCTCGATGCAGGTCACATTCATCCCGGCCAAATCGCCGGTGGCGGGGATGAGCGTGCCGGCCATAGTGAAACTAAGCACGAAGGACGGGAAGCCCGTTACTTCCACGGATCTCGAACTGGCGCACACGAAACTCGTTCACCTACTGATCGTGGATGCGAGCCTGACGCACTATCTCCATGAGCATCCGACCGAAACCGCCCCCGGGGAATGGTCGTTTATCTTCAGCCCGAAGGCCGGCGGCACCTACACGGTGTTTGCCGACCTGCTGCCCAAGGCGACCGGAGCGCAGGAATACGCCAAAACCACGGTCGCGGTCGCCGGTGCCAGTCGTCCGCTCGACCCCACGCTCAATCTCTCCGCCTCGGTGGATGGCTATCGCTTCGACCTGAAGATTCCCGCCGATGAGCCGCTCACCGCCGGAGCGGCTTCGCTCGTGGCCGTGCATGTGACGAAGCCCGATGGCACCGCCGCCACGAATCTCGAACCCATCATGGCGGCGTTCGCGCACGGCGTCGGCTTCACCGCCGATTTGTCCGGCGTCCTCCATGTCCACCCGATGGGGAAGGAACCGGAGCTGGATTCCGAGCGCGGCGGGCCGGACCTGAGCTTTCATCTCCAGCCGGCGATGGCGGGTTTCTTCAAGTTCTACGTGCAAGTGCAAATCGACGGGCAGAGCAAATTCGCGGGCTTCGGCTTGAACGCCGCCGCTGCCAAACCTGCCAGCGCCACGCCCAATCATGACGGCATGGCGATGAACTACGCTTGCCCGATGCACCCCGCCGTTACTTCCACCAAAGCCGGCGATAAATGCCCCAAATGCGGCATGGCGCTCGCGCCGAAGAAAAGCTGACGATGAAACGACTCATTCTCGCGTTCCTTATCCCACCGCCTCACGCAATTTGCCCAAGAAAAACTAAGTCAACTCCACCCATGAAATCCATCCGTCTCCTCCAAGCCATCGGCCTGTTCGCGCTGCTCGGTCTCACCGCGCAGGCGCACGACAAAAACGCGCCGCTCACTGACGCACAGAAATCCTTCCTCTCCCAATATGAGGCCGTCCGCGCCGCGCTCGCCACGGACGATCTCGCGGCGGCCAAAAAGGCCGCGACGGTCGTCGAAAAAGACCTCGTGGTGGTCGCCAAGGAAGATTCCAAGGCGCAACCCGCCGCCGACGCCGTGAAGAAACTCGCCGGAGCGGATTCGCTGAAGACCGCCCGCGAGGCGTTCAAAGCCCTGAGCAAACGCGCCGTCCATCTCGCCGGCAGTCAGAAGGGCTACTACATCGCAAACTGCCCGATGGTCGAGGGCGGCGAAGGTGACTGGGTGCAGACCACGACGCAGATCAACAATCCGTATTTCGGAAAGGCGATGCTCACCTGTGGTAGCATCAAGGAATGACGATCTTCCACGGAGGAACATTGGGCCTCCGTGGCTTTGTGTGAGATCCAGCCATCCGGGCGCGAACCGGGTGGCTGGATCGTTCCGTTAGGGGTTCAAAAATGAGTTCGCAGACGCCAAACTAATAGACTCGATAGCCAAACGAACATGACCGCTGAACAACTCCTCGAAATCGCGTTGCGCAGTAACGGCGATGAATGGGAGCGATTGCAGGCGCTGTGTGCCGATCGAACTACAGCGGAGCG
>JAPLTR010000542.1 GCA_026398065.1 Verrucomicrobiota bacterium
CGTGCAGAAGGCCGGCGAACCGATCGTGGAGGTTCGCGCCGGGGACTCGGTGTGGTTCGAACCGGGCGAGCGCCACTGGCACGGGGCGGCTCCGCACAGTCTCATGGTCCACCTTGCGGTCCAGCAGGCCGACGTGTCGGGCAGCGCCGCGAACTGGCTGGAACAGGTGTCTGACGCCGAGTACAACCCGGTGGGCGCATAGCCGCGAAAAAGTGTTTCGCTTGGCGGCGGGGTGCGTCTTGCTAGGCGAGACCGTTGATTTTGACGGATCTTCCCAACCCTGCTTCCCCCATGAATCGTCGTCGTTTTATTACGCACTCGGCGGGCGCTGTCGCCGCCGGTGCGGTTTTCCCCTCAATTGCGCGTTCGGCCGAGCCGGCCGCGCCGCCGAAGGCCAGCACGGTGTACGTGCCGGGCCCGAAGCCGACCCCCGTCGTCAAGCCCGGTGAGTTCGTCTTTGCCGCGGCCCACTTTGACCACAACCACATCGGCGGCATGTGCAGCTCGCTCGTCGCGGCGGGCGGCACGCTCAAGTGGGTTTACGAGCCGGATGCCAAAAAGCGGGACGATTTCCTGAAGCGGAACAAGGATGCGAAAGTGGCGCGTTCGCTCGACGAGATCCTGGCCGATCCGGAGGTGAAGCTCGTGGCCTCCGCGGCCGTGACCTCGGAGCGCGGGCCGCTCGGCTGCCGTGTGATGGAGGGTGGCAAGGACTATTTCACCGACAAGGCGCCCTTCACGACGCTGGAGCAGATCGAGCAGGCGAGGGCCGTGGTCGCGAAGACGAAGCGGAAATACATGGTCTATTACAGCGAGCGGCTGACGTCGGAGGCGGGGATGTTTGCGACCGACCTCGTGGCCAGCGGCGTGCTCGGGAGGGTCGTGCAGGTGGCGGGTTTCGGTCCGCATCGTCTCAGCAAACCGACGCGGCCCGCATGGTTTTTCGAGCGTGCAAAATACGGCGGCATCCTCTGCGACATCGGCAGCCACCAGTGCGAGCAGTTCCTCACGTATGGCGGCGCGACGGATGCGAAGGTCGTGCACGCCGCGGTGGGGAACTTCGCGAACCCGGAGACGCCCGAACTGGAAGATTTCGGTGAGGCGACTTTCGTCGGCAACAACGGCGCGACGAACCAGATCCGGGTCGACTGGTTCACGCCGGACGGCCTCAGCACGTGGGGTGACGGCCGGACGTTCATTCTCGGAACGAAGGGTTACATCGAGCTGCGGAAGTACGCAAATGTCGGCGTGGCCAAGGGCGGCGACCACGTGTTTCTCGTCGATGGCAAATCCGAGCACTACATCCCGGTGGCGGGGAAGGTCGGCACGCGGTTCTTCGGGGAACTGATTCTCGACTGTCTCAACCGCACGGAGAAAGCCATGACGCAGGCGCATGCCTTCAAGGCGGCGGAACTCTGCGTCAAGGCCCAGAACGCGGCGATCCGGCTGACGTGAGGTGTCGGCCGGCGGACGGCGCTGCCCGAGCGCCGTCCCACCCGGGCCTACGGAAGTTCGTAAACCTCCACGAGCGCCTCGCCCACGCCGTTGCTCAAACCCGAGACCTGGACGGTGTAGCTCCGACCGGCGGTGACCGTGGCGACGACCGCGGCGTCCTTGCTGCCCGCGGGCAACGGGAAGGCGCCGACCTGCGTGAAGGCCGGAGCGAGCGAGGCGTCCCAATTGTCGTTCGTCGCGATGCGGCTTCCGGCGGCATCGGTCAGTTCCAGCTGCGGGTCGGCGAGCACGCCACTCACCCCAAACGACGCGAGGGTGGGACCGACGGCCCGAATCAATACGCGCTGCGTGCCGGTGCCGGCGATCGAAAAGCCCGCGATCAGGATGTCGGCTCCCGTGCCGACGCGGTTGCGCGCCGACAGATTGACGAGGCGGGCGGCGCTGCCGGTGCCGGCGTCGTAGCCCTCGATGAGGATGATGCCACCCGTGGTGCCAGTGGCTTGGACGGTATGCGGGCCTCCGAGCGACTGGAGAAACGCGGCGTCGCGGCTCGCGACCGGAAAGGGAAAGGCGCCGAGGGACAGGACCGTGGGCGCGAGGGCAGCCGGCCAGTCGTTGTTCTCGGCGACCTTGGCGGTTTCCCGATAGAGTTCGAGTCGCGGGTCGCCCATCGCGGCGGTGAGGCCAAAGGAGGCCAGCGCAGGACCCGCGGCACGGACGAGAATTTCCTTGGAGCCCCCGTTGACCACGAACCCGACGATCACGTTTTGTCCCGTCGTGAGGTTCGTGCGAAGCGAGACGTTGGACAACCAGGCGGAGGGATTGACGCTGAGCGGTGCAACGAGGCTGGTTACGGAACCCGCCGGGTTGGTGACCGTCACGGCATAGTCGCCGGACTGGGCGGCCGTGACTGCAGCCAAGGCCAGACTGGAGGTCGTCGCGCCGGCCAGGTCGGCGCCCTTGAACCGCCATTGATAGGCCAGGGTGGGTGCGCCGAGCGCGCTCACGGCGAAGGTGGCGCGGGCGCCGGCGGTCACACTCTGCGCCGCTGGTTGCGCCATAATGGTGGGTGCGCCCGTGGCCGAGAAACCGGCATGACGGACCTGCACCTCACGGGTGGCGACGGGGCTGGGGCCGAACCCCGGTTTGGTGGCTTGGAAGGTGAACGGGTAGCGGCCGTCCGCCTGACCGGAGGGAACGGTGCTGCGAAACGTGAGCTGGCCGGTGGCGTCCGCGGTCAGGTTCGCCGTCACCGAAGACAGGTTGCGGAGGCCATCTTGGACGAGGAGGGTGATGCCGGGGACGGGACGGCCGGCGCCGTCGGCGACGGTGAGGGTGAAGACGACCTCCTCGTTCCAGTCCCGGGTGGGTGTGGCCGAAGGCTGCACCGAGGCGAGCACCAGCGCCGCGGGC
>JAPLTR010000857.1:0-2094 GCA_026398065.1 Verrucomicrobiota bacterium
CCGCGACCTCCGCCGCCGTCTCGCCCTTCCGCGCCAGCGCGGTGAGAAACGCCCCCTTCGCCTCGTCCGTGGCCTCGGTGCCCGCGAGGGCCGCCACCGCCGACTCCACCTCGGCCGGCGCGAGATCGCGGCCGGAGGAAACGTGCTGCGTGAGGTCGGCGAGCGTGGACATGCGCGCCTGAGTGAGCCGCCGCCGCCGCACGCCGCAAATAAATTTGCACCCGATTCGCGAAACTGAAACCAACCCCCCGTGCGCAACCTCGCCCTTTTTCTTTTTCTCGCCCTGACCCCGCTCGGCTGGGCCCAACCCAAAGCCGCCGCGCCGGAACCCGCCGCGGAACTCAGCGTCACCGACGCCGTCATCCTCGGCGTCGTCGAGGGCGTGACCGAGTTCCTGCCGATCTCGTCCACCGGCCATCTCATCATCGCG
This sequence comes from Verrucomicrobiota bacterium, assembly GCA_026398065.1. GTDB lineage: Bacteria > Verrucomicrobiota > Verrucomicrobiia > Opitutales > Opitutaceae > GAS368. The sequence continues at coordinate 431 of JAPLTR010000857.1, forward strand.
ACCCGGCTCCTCCACCTCGAATCCGAAAAGCCCCTCGTCGGCCGCGACGGCCAGCCCCTCTGGTACAAGAAGAAGTCCAACAAGTACCCCGAGGGCGTGCCGCTCACCCTCAAGCTCGCCGCCGACACGTACAACGTCGTCATCCAGTTTGGCGCCATCGCCGCCGTCGCCCTGCTCTACTGGACGCCGCTGATGTCGATGCTGCGCGGCCTGTTCGGGCGCGATCCCGCCGGCCTCCGCCTGCTCATCAACATCCTCATCGCCTTCATCCCCGCCGCGGGCATCGGCTTTCTCGCCCACGACTGGATCGACGCCCACCTCTTCTCCGTCGGGGCCGTCATCATCGCCCAGGTCGCCGGCGCCCTGCTCATGATCTATGCGGAGTTCTGGCGCCGCCGTCGCGCCGTCCTCACGCCCGCCCGCACGGATTTTGCCGACCTTTCCCCGGCCTCCTCCGCCGGCATCGGTGCGCTGCAATGTGTGGCCATGTGGCCGGGCACCAGCCGATCCATGACCACCATCGTCGGCGGCTACTTTGCCGGCCTCGATCCGCGCCGGGCCGCCGAGTTCAGCTTCCTCCTCGGTTTCGTCACCCTCAGCGCCGCCACGGTCTTCAAGAGCTACAAGAGCGGCGCCGCGATGATCCAGGTCTTCGGCTGGTCGCACGTGCTCCTGGGCGCGGTCGTCGCGGCTGTCACCGCCGCCGTCTGCGTGAAACTGCTCGTCCACTTGCTGACCCGCCACGGCCTGATGCCCTTCGCCTTTTACCGGCTCGGCCTCGCCGCCCTGCTCGCCGTGGTGTTCTATCTCTAATAAGAGAGCGCACCCGGCCGGCCGGCCGCCAGGGGTCACCGCCCCCACCCGCCCAACAACCGATCCCGGGAACCTTGATCTGCCTTGATCCACCTTGATCTGGTCGGATTTGGCCGGATTTCCCCGGATCCGGTGAGATGGGGTCGGACCCCACCCAGGCGGTTCGCAGCTCCACGAAGCACCTGTCAGCGTCGCACCCGGATCGCCCCTAAACGGCCTCGGCCGCACCCAATCCCCGGCATCGCCGGAGCGCATCTGCGTCTTCCGGCCTTTTTGCGGCCAACCCGCTTGTCGGATCTGGTCGGATTTGGTCGGATTTGCCCGGATCAGGCGAGATTTGGTCGGATATGCGCGGAGGGGGTCGGATCGGGTTGGATTTACTTGGATTTGGTCGGATTCGCCACCACGCCCACCCGCCGCTCCGCCCAAACGGCCGCCCTCCGCGATTTCGTGTGTTACGTGTGTTTCGTGGTTCATCTCAAAGATCGCCTCGACCCGTGTTCCGGGTAGTCCGTGTGTTCCTCCGGCCATCGCCGGTCGGCTGGATCCGGCTTGATCCGGCTTGATCCACCTTGATCTGGTCGGATTCGGTGCGATCTGGTCGGATTTGGCCCGCCCCACCGCCCCCGGGCCGGGACGGGGCGCCGCTCACCCCGCCACGAAACGCCCGCGCGTCCCGCTGGCGCCGGGCCCGGCCCCGATCGTCCTGTCGATCCGTGTGCATCGTCTTTTCAGGTGGATTATGGCGGTCATTATGTTCTTTTTAAGAACATAAATCAACCATTAAATTCCCCGAAGCCCATCCCCCCCTCCCCACGTCCGCCCCTGCCCTGCCCCCGGCCCCGCACCGC
>JAPLTR010000857.1:2136-8011 GCA_026398065.1 Verrucomicrobiota bacterium
CGCACCGCCGCCCCAGCCTTTCTCCTTTGCCGTCCGTCACCCGGCCGCGCGTTATTACCCTCGGCCCCTCACCTCCCCGGCACCCTGATTCGCCGCCCGGCGATTATGGCGCTTGACGAGTCATTCCGCCGCTCTTTACTTCGACCTTTTCACAAAACCCGCGGGTGCTGTTTAGGCAGCGCACGCACTCAAATACACTTCCTCCCATGGCCAATCCGAAACGCAAACAGTCCAAACGCCGCAGTGCTAACCGCCGCGCGGCCAACGCTTTTATCGCTCCTGAGTTTGCGAAGGATCCGACCGATGGCACCGCTTTCCGTCCTCACCGCGTGAACCCCAAGAACGGCATGTATCGCGGTCGTCAGGTCCTTAACGTCGAGGTCTGACCTCGTCCGTTTAGCTTATTTCCGCCATCCCCGCGATGGTCACCACGTCCGGCGCCAGCGGGCGCATCGCAGTCGACGCCATGGGCGGCGACCTCGGTCCGGCCGAGGTCGTGGCCGCGGTGAAGCTCGCGCTTCACCAGTTCGCCACGCTGCACCCCAACACGCTCGTCGGCGACGAGGCCGTGCTCCGGCCCCAGCTCGCGCAGGCCCGCCTTGACGGCGAGCCGCGCCAGTCGGTCTTCCACGCCACCGAGGTCGTGGGCACCCTGCGCCTCCGCACGATGGAGGGCGTCGCCCGCCCGGCCCTCGCCGCCATCTGCCCGCGCCAGGGCGGTCACTTTGTCCTGATCGACGCCGGGGCCAACCCCGACGCCAAGCCCGAGCATCTCGTGCATAACGCCATCCTGGGCAGTCACTACTGCCGCGTCATGCTCGGCATCAAGTCCCCCAAGGTCGGCCTGATGACCATCGGCACCGAGGAGGGCAAGGGCAACGCCCTCATCACCGAGACCAACGACCAGCTCCGCCGCGTCGGCGATGTCATCAACTACGCCGGCCCGATCGAGGGTTTCCACGTCTTCGCCGAGCATGTCGACGTCGTCGTCTGCGACGGCTTCGTCGGCAACATCATGATCAAGAGCTGGGAGTCCCTCGTGAAGTTCTTCTCCACCATGCTCAAGGAGGAGCTCCAGTCCAACCCCCTCCGCGCCACCGGGGCTCTCCTGTCGAAAGGCGCCTTCAGCGCCCTCAAGGAGCGCATCAACCCTGAACGCTACGGCGGCGCCCCCCTCCTCGGCCTCAACGGCAACATCCTCAAGGCCCACGGCTCCTCCAACCGCCAGGCCATCAAGAACGCCATCCGCGCCGCCAACGAAATGATCAAGGCCGACATGAATCACCGGATCGAGGCCGACATCCTCCGCGCCAACGAGCTGCTCGCCGCGCAACCCGCCGCGACCTGACGCCCCGCCTTCGCGCCGCGCCGCTCCCTCCGCGACCACCGCATGTCCACGCCTTCCACCGTCATTCTCGGCACCGGTTCCTACGCCCCCGACCGCATCCTGACCAACGCCGAGCTCTCCAAGACCGTCGACACGTCCGACGAGTGGATTCGCACCCGCAGCGGCATCCGTGAGCGCCGCATCGCCGCCGCCGGCGAAAAGACCTCCGACATGGGCGTGCAGGCCGCCCGCCGCGCCCTCGAGGACGCCCGCCTCACCGCCGCCGACATCGACCTCGTCATCGTCGCCACCTTCACGCCCGACCTGCCGATGCCCTCCACGGCCTGCATCATCCAGCAGAAGCTCGGCCTGCCGACCACCGCCGCGTGCTTCGATCTCTGCGCCGCCTGCACCGGTTTCGTCTACGCCCTCGACACCGCCTGCGCGATGATCGCCTCCGGCCGCTACCGCCACGCCCTCGTGATCGGCGCCGAGAAACTCTCCTCCATCGTGGACTGGAAGGACCGCACCACCTGCGTCCTCTTCGGCGACGGCGCCGGAGCCGTCGTGATCGGCCCCTCCCCCGACGCCGGCCGCGGCCTCCTCGGCACCCGGCTCGGCACCCTCGGCGACACCGTCGACCTCCTTTGCATCCCCGGCGGCGGCAGCAACGCCCCCGCCACCCCCGCCTCCATCGCGGCCGGCGACCACTTCCTCAAGATGAAGGGCAAGGAAGTGTTTAAGCTGGCCGTCCGCGCGATGGACGAGGCCGCGCGGGATATTTTGGAACAACATCACCTGCGCGCGGATCAGATTTCGCTCGTGATCCCCCACCAGGCCAATCTTCGCATCATCGAGGCCATCTCCCAGTATCTCGAACTCCCCATGGACCGGTTCTTCGTGAACGTGGACCGCTATGGCAACACGTCGGCCGCCTCGATCCCCCTCGCCCTCGACGAAGCCCGGCGCTCCGGCCGGATCAAGGCCGGCGACCTCAACCTGCTCGTCGCGTTTGGGGCGGGCTTGACCTACGGAAGCGCCCTGATTCGCTGGTAAACCATTTTCTCGATGCGTCCCCCTTCCGTCCGCGCCCTGCGCTTCCTCGTCCTCCTCCTCTCCCTCTTCGGCCTCTTCGCGACGGCTTCGCGCGCCGACTTGGTGTGGACGAAAGACACGGGCTGGCGCGTCGAGGGCGGCGCCCTCGCCGGCCTCTCCGGCGCCGACGGCCGCAAGGCCCTCGACCTCATGAACGAGGCCCGGACCAAGGAGGAAAACGGCTCCCGCCGCTCCGCCATCAAGGCCTACGCCAACGTCGCCAAGAAGTATCCGAACTCCATTTACGCGCCCGAGGCCCTCTACCGCTCCGCCCGCCTCCGCCTCGCCGGCCGCGATTTCCAGAAGGCCTTCGAGGACTACCAGGCAGTCGTCGGCCGTTACCCGAACACCAAGCGCTTCAACGAAATCATCGGCGAGCAGTACCGCATCGCCAGCGCCCTCCTCGACGGCGCCCGCGGCCGCATGCTCTGGGGGCTCCTCCCCGGCTTCACCGCCCGCGACAAGGCCCTCGAGTTCTTCGAGACCATCCTGGCCAACGCCCCCTACAGCGACTACGCCCCCCTCTCGCTGATGAACATCGCGCGCGGCCACCAGAAGCTGAAGCAGGACGAGGACGCCATCGACGCCCTCGACCGCATGATCAACAATTACCCGCAGAGCCTCCTCGCCCCCGACGCCTACCTGAAGCTCGGCCAGACCCACGCGACCCTCGTCGACGGCCCCTACTACGACCAGGCCGCCACCAAGGAGGCCATCACCTACTTCACCGACTTCATGCTCCTCTTCCCCTCCGACGCCGGCGTGGCCGCCGCCGAAAAGGGCCTCGACAGCATGAAGACCATGCTCGCCGAGAGCAAAATGAAGATCGGCGACTTCTACTTCTACAAGCGCGACAACTACACCGCCGCGAAGGTCTTTTACAACGAGGCCATCACGTCCTATCCCGAGTCGCCCATCGCCGCCCGCGCCAAGGTCCGGCTCGCCGCCGTCGAGGCCAAGGCCTCCGGCAAGAAGGCCCCCGACGGCACGCCCGAGGCCCCGAAGAAAAAGCGCTTCTGGCTGTTCTGAGGCGGCCCCGCGGAACCGCTCCGTGCCGCCCATGCTTTCTGTGACCAAACTTCTGGCCTGGCCCGCCCTCGTGCTGGCCGCCTGCGCCCTCCTCGTCGGGAGCGGCTGCGCCAACTACCGTCTCGGCACGGGCACCAAGCTCGCGTTTCGCACGCTCTACCTCGAGCCCGTCGAAAACAAGACGCTCCTCCCGCAGGCCCGCGCCCTCGTCAGCACCCAGCTCCGCGAGGCCTTCGCCCGCGACCCGCGCATCACCCTGGTCAATTCCGCCGCCGACGCCGAGGCCACGCTCGCCGTGACCATCACCTCGTACCGCCGCGACGTCCTCACGGTCCGCGAGGGCGACACCGGCCTCGCGCGCAAGTTCAACGTGACCCTCTCGACCACCTGCACGCTCCGCGACCGCAGCGGGAAGGCGCTCTTCGAAAACCGTCCCGTGGAAACGCAGCGCGAGGTCTTCACCGACAGCGGCCAGCTCCAGAGCGAGTACCAGACGCTCCCCCTCCTCGCCGAATCCCTCGCCGCCAAGGCCGTCCACGCCGCCCTCGACGTGTGGTGAGCGGAACGCGCCGGGATTCACCGATGAAGCGGATCCTGCTCCTTCTGGTTTGTCTGACGGGTTTTGTTTCAAACAGTCACGCCGCGTCGGGACCGGCGGATTTCACCCGCGCCTACGCCAACGTCTTCAAGAAGCGGGCCGCGCACCTGACGATTGAGATCGTGCGCGATCTCGAACTCCGCGTGACGGACCCTTCGAAAAAGGAAACGACCATTTTCCTGCACAACGCCTACGACGCCTACAAACTCGCTCCCGCGGACGGACATGCCGTGATCGAACGCTACGTCGACGTGGCGCTCAGCCCGGGCAACGCTTCAGCCGCCCCGCTCGACCGTACACACATCGTGCCGGTCATCAAGGACCGCGCGTGGTTTGAAGAGACGCAGTCCGTCCTCCGCGCGCGGGGCCAGGATGTCACCAAGCTCAACTATTTTAAGGAGGAGTATAACGCCGAGCTCACCATCTTCTACGCTCTCGATGACCCCAAGACCATCCGCTATCTCGGCGAGGAGGATATCGCAAAACTCGGGATCAGCCGAACGGACCTTCGCGCCCTCGCCATCAGGAACCTGCACCACGTGATCGCCAAAATCGAGCTGCATGGCACACCCGAACTCTACATGATGACGGCGGGCGGCGACTACGAAGCCAGCCTTTTGCTCGACGAGAAAATCTGGACCGGCGGCCAGGTGAAGGTGGAGGGCGACATCGTTGTGGCCGTGCCCGCCCGTGACATGCTGCTCATCACCGGCAGCAAATCTGCCGCTGGCCTTGCGAAGCTGAAAGCACTCGCCGAAAAAAACGCGAAGACCGCCCCCTACCGGCTGACCGCCCAGCCGTTCGTTTTTCGCGACGGCAAATTCGTCCCGTTTGACCAGTAGATCGCGTGGCCCTACAGCCGCATCGCCGCCCCGAGTGAAAACACCGCGCGGTTGAAATCCCGTCCCGTGAGCCCGCCGAGGGTGTTCCAGCCCCGGTGCCGCAGCGCGTCGGCCGTGAGCTGGACCGACTTCGTCAGCTTCAGCGAAACGCCCGCCCCCGCCAGCGATTCCCGGTCATCGCGCAGCGACGGAAAATACGCGCTCTCGTGCAGCTTGCCCGTGACCCGCACGCCCCAGACGGGATTGAGCGTCCACAGCGCCGCGGCCTCGACACTGGTGTCCATCAGCGCCGATTGTCCCGTGCTGGAAAGCCAGCTCATGCGCGTGACCTTGCCGGTGAGCGTACAGCGCGCGTTGGGCTTGGCGACCGCCGAGCCTTCGACCCAGAGCGAGGTCCGGTCGCGCCCGCCGGTGAAGACGCGGGGATCGATCGCCCCGGTGAAATGCCGGAAATCCGGCCCCAGGCTCAGCGCGACCACCGTGGCCCCCGGCAGCCGCCCCTCCCAGCCCACGGCCAGCCGCCGGTAGTTGGCCGAGTACTCGAATTCGCAATTCGGCAGCGGCACAATCGCCTGCTCCTGCCGCCCCGCCCTCACCCCGGCCAGCCAGAGCGAGGTCGCGCTGGACCGCCAGCCGGCGTCCGCCGAGACCTGCCGGTCGCTCCGGTCCGCAAACGTCAGCCACCCCGGGACGACCTTCGTGTCGTAGTCGTAGTTCAACCAGGTCGCTCCGCCGCGCGCAATCCACGCGCCCCATTCGCGCTGGGCCTGCAGGCGCAGGCGGTGCTGCCACTGCCGGCGCCGCTCGCGCCAGACCACCAGGCCGTTGGCGTTGATATAGCCCGTCGAGACCAGCGTGTCGCGCGATCCGTCGACGAACAGCGCCGAGCCCTCGCCCGACAGCGTCCAACCGCCGACCACCCCGCGGCCCGTCCCGGCCAGCCGGTGCTGGGAAAAATTCTCGGCGGGGAGCCCGGCGAACCGC
>JAPLTR010000229.1 GCA_026398065.1 Verrucomicrobiota bacterium
CGAATTTTTCGAACAGCGAGGATTCGACGAAGAAGTCCTTGGTCTCGCGCTTCCACTTCAGGTACACCCGGTTCATCTCGGCGCCGGTGGAGAAGCTCTTGAAGAACGCCTCCACGTCGTGGTGCAGCTTGTTGTAGGTGCGGCTCGTGCTGATGCGGTTGAGGTAATTGGAGATCGCACCGACGTTCTTCGCGATGGACCACTCGTTGTCGTTGAGGATGACGATCAGGCGCTTGGTGGAGGAGACGACGTTGTTGAGCGCCTCGAGGGTGATGCCGCAGGTGAAGGCGGCGTCGCCGCAGACTGCGACCACGTGTTCGCTGGTGCCGCGAAGATCGCGCGCCGTTGCCATGCCCAGCGCGGCGGACAGCGCGGTGCCGGCGTGGCCGGCGCCGAACGAGTCGTGCTCGCTCTCGCTGCGGTAGAGGAAGCCGCTCGCGCCGCCGCTCTGGCGGAGCTTCTTGAAAAACTCGCCGCCGCGGCCGGTGAGGAGCTTGTGGACGTAGCCCTGGTGGGCGACGTCGAAGACAAACTGGTCCTCGGGCGTGCTGAAGGCGCGGTGCAGCGCGATGGTGAGCTCCACGACGCCGAGATTGGGACCGATGTGGCCGCCGTTCTTGGCGGTCACGGCGATGAGTTCTTCGCGGATCTCCTGGGCAAGCTGCGGGAGCTGGGCGGGCGCAAGGGCCTTGACGTCCGCGGGACCGCGGATGGCGTCGAGCAGGCGGGGGAAGGAGGGAGTGGGAACGGTGGAACTCATCGGTTAGTCTTCGCGCGTGGTCTCAAAGGCTTCGAAGGCGACCTTGCCGTCCTTCTGCTTCTTCAGTTGTTCGATCTTCAGATCGGCATCCTTGAGGCGGGCCTCGCACACCTTGAGCAGCTGGTTGCCCTCCTCGAATTTGGCGAGCAACTCGGCCAGCGGCACGTCGCCCGACTCCATCGATTCGACGATGGACTCGAGTTTGCCGAGGGCGGTCTCGAAGGAGAGTTTGGTTTCTTTGGCTTCCACCCGGGGGAACATGCTGGGGAGGGCGGCTATTTCAAACAATCTTTGGGCTGGCGGCGGCGGGGGTTTCGCATGGATTGGACGGATGCTGTTGGTTCTCTCGATCACCGCCGCGCTGATGGTCCTGCGTCTCGCGGGCGAACTCGTCCTCTCCGCCCTCAATCGCGCCGAAGTGCGCCGCCACGCCGACGCCCCGCCGGCGGCCGCCGCGGCGATCATGGACCTCGAAACCTACCGCAAATCCGTGGCCTATACCCTTGAGAAGTCGCGGTTTGGAGCGATCGCGGGGATCTTCGACACCCTCGTGACGGCGCTGGTGCTCTTCGGCGGGGTGCTGCCGCTGCTGTTTGCCTACGTGGCGGACTGGGGGGCGCACGGTGCGGTGTGGAGCCACGCGCTCTACGTGTTGCTGGTGATGGTGTTGCTCTCGATCCCTTCGCTGCCCTTCGAGTGGTGGGAGCAGTTCCGCCTGGAGGAGAAGTTTGGCTTCAACAAGAGCACCGTCGGCCTCTGGGTGATGGACAAGGTCAAGGGCACGGTGCTGACCTTCGCCATCGGCTTTCCGCTGCTCTGGGCGCTGCTGTCGCTGGTGAAGTGGACGGGCCAGTCCTGGTGGATCTGGGGCTTCGCGCTGGTGTTCGGCTTTCAGCTTTTGATGCTGGTGCTGTACCCGAAGCTGATCTTGCCGCTGTTCAACAAACTCACGCCCCTGCCCGAAGGGGAGCTGCGCACGCGGCTCCTGGCGCTGGGCGACCGCACGGGCTTCCGCGCCTCGACCATCGAGGTGATCGACGGCTCGAAGCGCTCCGGCCACTCGAACGCCTACTTCACGGGTTTCGGGCGGTTCCGCCGCATTGTTCTATTTGATACGCTGATCGCCCAGCTCACGCCCGAGGAGCTGGAGGCGGTGCTGGCGCATGAGATCGGCCACTACCGGCGCGGGCACATCCCGAAGATGATCGCGATGTCGGCGGCGATGATGCTGGGCGGCTTCGCGGTGATCGCGTGGCTGGCGCGCAGCCCGTGGTTCAACCTCTCGTTCGGCTTCCCGGCGGACGAGCTGGCGCCGTCGTTCCTGCTGTTCGGGCTGCTGAGCGGGCTGGTGACGTTCTGGTTCTCGCCGCTGATGAACCTGCTGTCCCGGAAACATGAATACGAGGCCGACGCCTTCGCGCGCGAGGCGGTGGGCGGCGCGGGCCCGATGGTCGGCGCGCTCCGCAAGCTCGCGCAGAAGAACCTGAGCAACCTGACGCCGCACCCGTGGTTCAGCGCGTTTCACTACTCGCACCCGACGCTCGTCGAGCGCGAGGCGGCGCTCGCGGCGCGATGAGCCGGGCGGGGGCAGTCGCGGTCTGGCTGGTGCTCCTGTTCGCCGGAGCACGGGCCGAGACGCTGACCCTCGCCACCTACAACATCGAGAACTACGGCCCGTCGAACCGGATGACGGAGGCCGGGTACCGCAAGGACTACCCGAAGCCCGAGCCGGAGAAGCGCGCCCTGCGCACGGTGATCCGCGCGCTCAATGCCGACGTGATCGTGCTGCAGGAGATGGGCCCGCAGGCGTACCTCGACGAGCTGCAGCGCGACCTGAAAAGCGAAGGACTCGACTATCCGCACGCGGCGCTCGCCTCGGCGTCCGACGCGGACCGGCACGTCGCCCTGCTGTCGCGGCGTCCGCTCAAGGGCGTGACGACGCACACGGACCTGGAGTTCACCTATTTTGGAGCGAAGGAGAGCGTGAAGCGCGGCCTGCTGGAGGCGACGGTCGCGACGGCGGCGGGGGACGTCACCATTTTTGCGATACACCTGAAGAGCCGCTACACCGACCGGCCCGACGACGTGCAGTCGGCGCTCCGCCGCACGGGCGAGGCGGGGGCGGTCCGCGACCGGATCCTGAAGCGGTTCCCGGCGCCGGAGAGCGCGCGCTTTGTGGTGCTCGGCGACTGCAACGACACGAAGGCGAGCAAGGCCCTCGAGCGGCTGCACCAGCGGGGCAAGACGGAGATCGCGGACCTGCTGCCCGCGGCGGATTCGCGCGGGGAGGCGTGGACGCATGCGTTTCGGAAGGACGACACCTACACGCGGGTCGACCACATCCTCGTATCGCCCGGACTGCTGGCCGCGGTGCAGGGGCGGACGGCGCGGATCTTCGACGGGGAAGGGGTGCGGGCGGCGAGCGACCACCGGCCCGTGATGGCGACCCTCGTGCTGGAGGCAAAAAAATAGGGCGGATCCTGCGATCCGCCCCAGAGGGAGAGTGGCCGACGGAGGCCGGTTACTTTGCCGTGACCGTGACCGGGACGGTGATCTCGCCGGAGCCGAAGCCCTTCAGGAAGAGGCTGCCGGAGCCGGGCTTGCCACCCTCGACGGTGATGGTGGCGCTGGTCTGACCCTGCTGGATGACGACCTCGGGCATGATCACGCTCTCGGCGACGTCGGTGGTGATGTCGAGGAGGGTGCCTCCGGGAGGCGCGGGGTTCGGGATGGTGAAGGTGAGCGGCTGCTTGGCGCCGGTGCTCAGGGAGAGCGAGCCCGGGGACACCGAGACGCTGCTGGCGTCGATGCGGAAGGTACCGACCGGGGAGTTGCCCGAGGGGCTGTTGAGCGTGACCTGGTAGTTGCGGCCGGCGTCGAGCGCAGGGACAAAGAAGCTGATGGCGTTGGGCGACTCGATCACCGTGCGGGCCGGCTGGCCGTTGAAGTTGATGATGTCCTGGGGGGTGAAGCCACGCCCGACGACGCTGATGCGGGCGCCGACGGGGCCGCGGTTGATCTCGAGCGAGAGCACGTAGCGGCGGACGATCTTGGCGCGGGTGATCTCGGTGTAGGCCTCGCCCGGGGTCAGGAGGCCGTTGCCCTCGACGGTGTAGTTGACGAGGTAGTAGTAGGCAAGTTCCTCGCGGCCGGCGGGGACCTGGTACTCGAACTCGTAGATGCCGTCGCCGATGGGGCTCTTCTTCAGGTCGAAGCTCTTGCCGTCGACGATGACATGCGGTGCCACGCTGGACGGGACGACGGTGTTGGTGCGCGGGGTGACGCGCAGCGTGAAGGTGTAGATCTGGGAGGGGTTCTCCGGGATGGACGGCGGCGTCAGGTTGGTGAGCGTGACGGTGTCGCAGCCCGCGAGGAGCGCGAGGCCGACGGCGGCGGTGAGCCAGGCGAGGATTTTTCTCGCGAGCGAAATTCGGTTGGTGTGCATTAGGTTCTAGAGTGAAAAAATCCCGGCGAAGTAAAACGCGTTAGTAATGAGCGGCCTCGCCACAGCGCAAGCCAAAGCTTCCGCAGCGCACGCCCCGCTGGGCCTTTACGTGCATGTGCCTTTCTGTGCGTCCACCTGCGATTTCTGTGCGTTCTACCAGACCCAACCGACCGCGGGGGACGTGGAGATGTTCCTTGCCCATGTGGCGAAGGAGGCGGCGCTGGTGGAATGGAACCGGCCCGTCACGACGGTTTTCTGGGGGGGCGGCACCCCCGGCATGCTGGCGGCGAAGGACCTGGAGAAGCTCGCCGAGATCGTCCGGGCGCGCTGCGGCGGCGCCCCCCGCGAGTGGACGGTCGAGCTGGCGCCCGGTTCGGTGACCAAGGAGCGGCTGGCCGTCCTGCGCGCAGCGGGGGTGACGCGGGTGTCGATGGGGGTGCAAAGTTTTCAGCCCGCCCTGCTCGATGCGTTGGGCCGGCAGCACTCGCTCCTGCAGATCGACCGGGCCTATGAGCGCGTCCGGGCGGCGGGTTTCCCGAGCGTGAACATGGACCTGATGTTCGCCCTCCCGGGCCAGACCGCCGAGGAGTGGGCGGCCGACGTGCGGGAGGCGGTCGCACGGGCTCCGGATCACCTCTCGACCTATTGCCTGACCTTTGAGGAGGACACGAAACTCTGGGTGAAGCTCTCGCAGGGTCGCGTGAAACTCGACCCCGAGCACGAGGTGCGGCTCTACGAGCAGACCTGGGCGCAGCTCGCCGCCGCCGGCTATGGCCAGTACGAGGTCTCCAATTTCGCCCGCCCCGGACACGCCTGTCTGCACAATCTCAATACGTGGCACATGCACGAGTGGGCCGGCCTCGGACCCTCCGCGGCCTCGCAGCAGAGCGGCTGGCGGGGCGGCAATGTCGCCGACCTGCAAAAGTGGCGGGACCACGTCGCCCACGGCGAGCGGGTGACCGAGGACCGCGTGGCACTGACCCCGGCGCTGCTCGCGGAGGACGCGCTGATCTTTGGCCTGCGGATGAACGCCGGGGTCGACGTGGCCGCCTGGCGGGCGCGCTCCCCGGGGGCGCCGTGGGCGGCGGTGGAGGAACTCCTCGGCCGGCTTGTGCAGGAGGGGCTGGCCCTCCGCGAAGGCGGGACTGTGCGGCTGACCGACCGCGGACGGATGCTTGCCGATTCCGTGGGAGCCGAAATGATGGAGGCCTTCGCCACCGAAACGTCCGTCGCATGAAACTCGCCACCCTCCTTCTCGGCCTGACCCTGGGCCTGGGCCCGCTCCTCGCCGCCGAACAACCGCTCGTGCTCCAGACCGATTTTGGCACAAAGGACGGCGCGGTCGCCGCCATGCGCGGGATCGCGGTCGGCGTCAGCCGCCAGCTCGCGATCTACGACCTGAGCCACGAGAACACCCCGTTCGACATCTGGGAGGCGGCCTACCGCCTTAAACAGGCCGCGCCGTTCTGGCCGGAGGGCACGGTCTTTGTCTCGGTGGTCGATCCGGGCGTCGGCACCGCGAGAAAATCCGTGGTGCTCCGGACGAAGAGCGGGCACTTTTTTGTCGGTCCGGACAACGGCACCTGGACCCTGATCGCGGACGAGCTCGGCATCGCCGCGGTCCGGGAGATCGACGAGGCGAAGAACCGCCGGGTGGGGTCCGAGCGCTCCTACACGTTTCACGGGCGCGATGTCTACGCGTACGTCGGGGCGCGGCTGGCCGCGGGCGTGATCACGTTCGACCAGGTGGGCCCGGAACTGCCGGCGCGGGTCGTCGCGCTCGCCTACGAAAAGCCGCGCGTCGAACGTGGCGTCCTGGTCGGCACGATTCCCTATCTGGATTTTCAATACGGCAATGTGTGGACCAACCTCGATGAGGCGCACTTCGCGAAGCTCGCGCCGGTGACCGGCGACCGGTTTCGCGTCACGATCGCGAAGGCGGGGCGGACCGTTTACACTGGCGAGATGCCGTATGCGCGGACCTTCGGCGATGTGGCCGAGGGTGCCCCGCTGCTCTACCTGAACAGCCTGATGAACGTCTCGCTGGCCCTGAATGTCGGCAACTTCGCCCAAAAGCATGCGATCGCGTGCGGGGCGGAGTGGAGCGTGCGCGTCGAGAAGCTCAAACCATGAAACTCCCGCTCGCCAGCCTGCTCCTCCTCGGCCTCGCGTTGGCCGGCTGCCAGTCGTCAGCGGCCAAGAAGGACTACACCCCCACGCAGGCGCGCTTCTTCCTCGAGGAGGCCGATGCGCGCGCCGTGAGCGTCACGCTGCCCAAGAGCGGGGTGCGGATCGCGATCGGGCCGAAGCCGGTGTTTACCGAGGGCGACTTCGTCAACGTCGAGCTCATGCAGGTCGATCTGGGGAAATGCCTGCTGTTCCAGTTTACCCCGGCGGCGGCCCGCGACCTCTATCGCGTGAGCGGGTCGAACCAGGGCCGGCGGCTGGTGCTGTTTCTCAACAACGTTCCGATCGGCGCGCGCCGCATGGAAGGACCGCTGGCCGACGGCGCGGTCCTGGTGTTTGCCGAGGTCCCGGACGCGGACCTCCCGGTGCTGGTCGACAACCTCAAGAAGACGTCCGCCGAGATCCAGCGCGTGGCGTCCCGCCGATGAAGCCGATGCTCCGCTCCCTCTTCGCCCTCATCACGCTCGCCGTCGCCGTGCGCGCGGCGGAGCGGCTCGATCTCGCGTGGCCGACGCCGAATCCGGCGTGGGCGGCGGGCAAGCCGATCGCGGACTATGTCCAGCACGCCGGGTCGGGCGACCCGGCGTCGGGCGCGTTTGGCGGCGTGCGCAACGGCGGGCACCAGTTTCACGAGGGCCTCGACATCGCCGCGCTCAACCGCGACCGGCGCGGCGAACCCACCGACGACGTGATGGCCGCGATGGCGGGCGTGGTGAGGCACATCAGCGCCAACGCCGGCAGCAGCAACTACGGGCGCTACGTGGTGCTGGAGCACCCGGACGCGACCCCGGGCGTCTACACGCTCTACGCCCATCTCGCGCGCATCGCACCGGGCCTCAAGGTCGGCGACCGCGTCACCCGCAGCCAGGTGCTCGGGACGATGGGCCACAGCTCGGGGGCGACCCCGATCCCCGTTGCCCGGGCGCATATGCATTTCGAGATCGGGGTGATGATCACGCGCGACTTTGCCGCGTGGTATGAGCGGAGGAAATTTGGCAGCCGCAACGACCACGGTCCGTGGAACGGGATGAACCTGATGGGCATCGACCCGCTGGACTTTTTCAACCAGTGGCGCGCGAACCGGATCAACACCGTGCAGGACTATTTCGCGAGGATGGAGCCGGCGGTGAAAGTGCGCATCGCGACGCGGCGGGCGCCGGACTTCATCGCGCGCTACCCCTCACTCCTCACCAAGCCGCCGGCCATGGGAATCCCGGCGGGCTGGGAGGTGCAGTTCAACTGGAGCGGGGTGCCGTTTGCGTGGACGCCGCTCACCGCCCTCGAGGTCGCGGCGCTGACGCCGGAGCAGCCGCGGCTGGTGGACGTCAATGCCGAGCTGCTGAAACGGCAGCGGAGCCGGACGCTCGCTGTCAGCCGGCGCGGCGAATGGGTGCCGGGCAAGGACCTGGAGACGGTGCTCCAGCAGCTGTTCGGGCTGTGATTTCGCCTAGGCAGCGGCTCAGCTCTGCGGCTTGAGCTGCTCCAGCAGGGCGAGGAAATCCGGGTGCGCCTTCAGGGCCTCGAGGTCGGGGTCCTGCTGCATCCAGTCGAAGTCCCGGTAGCCGAGCTCGATCGCGTTGCGCAGCGAGCGCAGGGCGTCGGTCTTGCGCTTCGAGAGCGCGAGGCTGCACGCGAGATTGTAGTGGGCGGTGGCGTTGGCCGGTTGGAGCTTCACCAGCCGGCGGTCCATCTTCAGCCCGTCGGCGATGCGGCCGTGCTTGGTGTAAAGCCCGCCGAGGATCTCGACCACCTCGGTGTAAGACGGGTCGCGGTCCAACACCGACTCGAAAAAGCGGATCTCAAACTCGTGGTCGTGGGTGCGCTCTTTGGCCATCGCAGGAGGAATGGGACCGGGGTGGTGGAGGGTTCACCCGCGGCGCGGGCACGTGCCCGTCTGCCGGAAGGCGTCGCAGTGGGCGCTGACCTGCAGACGCTGGGAGACCGGCGTGAGGCCGATCTTGGAGGAGACCGTGCTGCCATACCATTCCATGAACGGCGCGCTGATCTCGAAAATCTTGTCGCAGTCGAGACACACGACCTGGGCGACCTGGGTGGTGCCGCCGTCGCGGTTGGGCCGGTAGAATTTCTCGCCGGACCCGATGTCGACCTCGCGCAGCAGCGCGCTCTCGGTCATGATGGGCAGGGTGCGGTAGACGGTGGCGCGCGAGACGGAGTCGTCGAGCTTGCGGGCGTGGTCGAGCAGCTGTTCGGCGGTGAAATGCTCCTCCAGCGTGAAGGCGGCGTCGAAAATCGCGAGCCGCTGGCTGGTCGCGCGGAGTCCTTTCTGCACAAGAAATTTTCGGAACTTTTCGCGGGCCGCGGGAGGGATGCTCACGGGCGACTGTTTCCCGCGTGCGCCAGCGGTGTCAATGCGTTCGTGGCGGGGGAATGCGGGTTCGGGTTTGCCTTGTGGTGGCGCGACCGCCGTCATGCGCGCGATGATCGTTGGTGTTCACCCGCTCGCAGGCTTCGACAAGGTCCTGCACTACCGCGTGCCCGAGACCCTGGCCGGGTCGGTGGGCGTGGGGTCGCTCGTGCGCGTGCCGGTCGTCAACGCACTGCGCCTGGGCATCATAGGGGAGATCGGCGCCCCGGCGGACTTTCCCGTCGACCGGCTGAAGTCGCTCGCGCAGGTGGTCTATCCGTTTCCGGCCCTGCCGCCCGACTTGCTGAAGCTCGCCCGCTGGATGGCCGGCTACTACGCGTGCGGCCTCGACAGCATCATCGAGACCATGATTCCCGCGGCGGTCCGCAACGGCGCCGGCCTCAAGCAGGAAAAACAGCTCGCGCTCGAACGCCGGCTCACCGCCGAGGAGCTGGCCGCATTGGAGAAAAAGGCGCCGCAGCAGGCGCGGCTCTACCGGTTCATCGAGCAGCAGTTTCGGCCGCAGAAGAAATCGCTCGTCCTCTCGCGCCTCGACGTGACGGCGGCGGTCGCGGCGGCGCTGGTGAAGCGCGGGGTGCTGCGCGAGGAGACGCAGCGGATCGAACGCATCGCGTACGACGATGACCACTCCTCCGGCGAACTGGTCGCCTCGCAGCCGCACGCGCTCAACCCCGAGCAACAGGCGGCGGTCGACACGATGACGGCGAGCCTCGGCGAGGGGAAATTTGGCGTGACCCTGCTCCACGGCATCACGGGCTCGGGCAAGACCGAGGTCTATCTGCGGGCGATCGACACGGCGCTGAAGTCGGGTGGGGGCGTGGTCTTTCTCGTGCCCGAGGTGGCGCTCACGCCGCAGACGGTCGCGCGGCTGCGGTCACGGCTCGAAGCGATCGCGCCGGGCCACCGCTGCGTGGTCTGGCACAGCCATCTCAGCGAGGGCGAACGGCTCGACGGTTGGCTGGCGCTCGCGACGGGCGAGGCCAAGATTGTGGTGGGCGCGCGCTCGGCGGTGTTCGCGCCCGTCCAGGACCTCCGGCTCATCGTCGTCGATGAGGAGCACGAGCCGGCCTACAAGCAGGACGAGACGCCGCGCTACCACGGCCGCGACGTGGCGGTGATGCGGTCGAAGCTCAACGGCGCGATCTGCCTCCTCGGCTCCGCCACGCCCTCGCTCGAAAGCTTTCTCAACGCCCAGACGGGCAAGTACAAGCTGGTCGAGCTCAAGCAGCGCGTCGATGCGCGCAAGCTGCCCCACATCGACATCGTGGACCAGCGCATCGAGGCGATGAAGCAACGTTCGCTGCCGCTGCTCTCGGGCCGCCTGGTGCGCGCGATGCAGGACCGTTTTGAGAAACGCGAGCAGACGATCCTCTTCATCAACCGCCGCGGCTATTCCTCGTCGATGCTCTGCACGAAATGCGGGCACACGGAGGAGTGCGTGCATTGCAGCATCGCGCTGACGTATCACCGGACGGACGAGACGCTGCGGTGCCACCTGTGCGGCGCGCAGAAGGCCGCACCGCTGCGCTGTCCCCAGTGTGCCGCGCCGGAGATTCGCTGGAAGGGCCTCGGCACACAGCGCATCGAGGAGTCGGTGAAGCGGGTGTTGCCCCGGGCGAAGATCGAGCGGATGGACACGGACACGATGTCGAAGAAAAACCGTTTCCGCGAGGTGCTCTCGGCGTTTCGCGCGGGCAAGATCGACGTGCTCGTCGGCACGCAGATGATCGGCAAGGGCCTCGATTTCCCCAACGTCACCCTGGTGGGGCTCGTCGATGCGGACATGTCGATGCACGTGCCGGACTTCCGGGCCAACGAGCGGACCTTTCAACTCCTGGTGCAGGTGGCCGGACGGGCCGGACGCGGCGACCGGGCGGGGGAGGTGGTGGTGCAGACCTTCACGCCGCAGGCCGAGGCAATCCAGTTTTCGCGGCACGCGGATTTCGCGGGCTTCGCCGCCTCGGAGCTGAAGGTGCGGAAGGATTTCAACTATCCGCCCTACCGGCACCTGATCCATCATCTGTTCCGCGGGCCGAACCCGGAGAAACTGAAGTTCTTCGCCGAGCAGTGGGCGAAGCTCGTGGAGAAAACCCTCGGCGACCGCGTCGAACTGCGCGGCCCCTCCGCCTCGCCGATCGAAAAGATCAAGGACGAGTACCGGTGGCAGCTGTGGTATTTCACGAACACCGTGACGAAGGTCGTGCCGGAACTCGCGAAATTGCGGACCGGTTTCGCGTGGCCGGACGACATCACGCAGGTGCTGGATGTCGATCCGGTGAACTTGGTTTGAGCCGCGTGGGATGGGCCGACGCCTGCCCAGTCTCAATCCGACCGCAAGGCTTCGACCGGACTGAGGCGCGAGGCGCGGATGGCGGGGTAGAGACCGGCGGTGACGCCCACGAGGCCGCTGAAGACGACGCCGATCATGAGGGCGGCGGGAGACAATTCGGGCCGGTTGGCCTCCACGACGACTTTCTGCAGGACCTTGATCAGGCCGATGCTGGCGACCATGCCGATGAGGCCGCCAGCGATCGCGAGGGTGATGGTCTCGGCGAGGATCTGGATGAGAATGTTGCGGCGCGTGGCGCCGAGCGCACGGCGAACGCCGATCTCGCGGACGCGTTCGTTGATCGAGGCGAGCATCACGTTCATGATGCCGATGCCACCGACGATGAGGCCGATGATGGCGACGCCGCCGAGGGAGACGACGTAGCTGCGGCGCGTCTCCTCGAAGCGCTGGAGGAGGTCCTCGCGGGTCTCGAAGCGCACGTCCTGGATGCCGCGGTGCGTGTGGGTGAGGACGTTGGTGATCTGTTCGAGGGCGATCGGGATGTCATTTACATCGGCGACCTTGATGTTCAGCACATCGAGGTTTTCATCGATGCGGAAGAGGGTCTGCAGGGTGGTCAGGGGGATGAAGACCGCGGAGTTCTTCGAACTAAAACCCGCTCCGCCACCGAGGGGCGACTGGTACTCGCGCAGGACGCCGACCACGGTGAATGGCTGGCCGTTGATGGTCACGACGCGGTCCAAGGCATCGGTGCCGCGCGGGAAAAGCTGATCCACCACCGCCGCTCCGAGCACGACGACTTGGTTTTGCATCTCAAGGTCGAGCTCGCCGATCGTGCGGCCCATCTGGACATCGAACCGGTCCATGATGAAGGTGGCGGGCATGACGCCGCGGACGTTCTGCCAGGACACGCGGCCCTGGTAGTAAATGCGGCCGCCGCCGCCGGGAATCGTGACCTCGCCCGTGACGCGCTGCGCTAGCGGTACCGCGGTGAGGATGGCCTCGACGTCGTTGACCGTGCGTCCAGGCGAGAGCTGGGCGATTTCGCGCTGGGACTCGGGGGCCGGGCGCGACCAGACGCTGATGCGCTCGATGCCGCCGGTTTCGTAGATCATCGTCTCCCAGCCGCGGAGGAGGCCCTTGACCACGCCGAGCATGCCCACGAGGGCGGCCGCGCCGAGGACAATGCCAAAAAGGGTGAGGAAGGAGCGCAGCTTGTGGGCGAGCACCTCGCCCCAACCGCTGCTGATGCCCAGGAAAAGCAGACGCATGGGGATGGGTTACAGGCCGGCGCCGCTGTTGCGCTTGGCCCGGACCTTGGGCGGTGGCGCCGGCTTGGCGATCGGGACCTCACCCTCAAACTCCAGTGGCCGCATCAGCGCCACCTCGTCGTTCACGGTCAGGCCGGAGAGGATCTGCACGCGGCGGGTGTCGGCGATGCCGATGTCGATGCCACGCACCTCGAACGTCTCGCCTTTCTTGAGAAACACGTAGCGCACGGAATCGGCGTTGGAGAACACGGCGGAGAGCGGAACCGAGGTCACATCCTCGACGTGGGCCAGGGTGAACATCACGGTCGCCGACATGCCGGGCCGGAGGCGGGCATCCGCCTCGTCGAGAACCACGTCGACAGGGAAGACGCGGGTGCGGTCGCCCGGGGTTTCGGTGGCGATGGTGGCGATGCGCTTGATTTCGCCGCCAAGCATCATGTTGCGGAGGGAGTCGACGCGGACGCGGGCGGAGTCGCCAACCTTCAGGCGGGCGACGTCGATCTCGTTGATGTTGGTGCGGACCATCAGGGCGGAAAGGTCGGCCACTTCGCCGAGGAGGGTGCCGCCATTCTGCGACGCGGCGCTCGTGACCAGTTGACCTTCAGTCAGATCGCGGAGGAGCAGGGTGCCGTCGTGCGGCGCGCGGATGATCGTTTTCGTGAGCTTGTCCTTTAGATTGGCGGACCGGGCCTCATAGACGGCGGCGTCGTTTTCTGCGAGCGAGAGAGTGACGCGGGATTCCTCAAAGTCCTTGGCGGTGATCAGCTCGCGCTCACGCAGTTCCTTTTGCCGGTCGAAATCGCGCTTGGCGCGTTGCATCTTCAATTTGGATGCCTCGATGTTCCGGTCGCCCTCCTGTAGTTGGGTGAGGATGTCCTGCTGATCCAACCGGAGGATCTCTTGGTCGCGCTTGATCGCCTGGCCGTCGGCCACGGAGATCTTCATGATGCGTCCGCTGATCTCAGCGCGCAATTCCGTCGAAAACACCGCGCGGAGGCGCCCGACCGCGATGATCTCCTCCGCGATGTTGGCGGTCCTGACCTTGGAGGTCGGGATCTTTGCTTCGCGTTTGGTGCCAAACAGGCCGGGACCGATCTGTTTCCACACCATCCAGCCGCCCCAGCCGACGCCACCGAGGACGGCGAACACGATCGCGAGGCGAACGATCATGAGAGGTGACTTGGATTTGGATTTCTCGGGGGAAGAAGCCATGGAAGAGAGTTAGACGAGCGGGGCGCGGCAAGGAAACAGCGGACCGTAAAATTTTTGGAGGT
Organism: Verrucomicrobiota bacterium; assembly: GCA_026398065.1. GTDB lineage: Bacteria > Verrucomicrobiota > Verrucomicrobiia > Opitutales > Opitutaceae > GAS368. Next base: position 13,614 of record JAPLTR010000229.1, read on the forward strand.
TTTTTTGCCGGAGGGGGTTCAGAATTCCCAACTGAGGCCGACACTGGGGAGAAACGGCAGTTGGTCGCGGGGTTTGCGCACGTCGGTGATCTGCGTGCCGGCCACCGTCACGCGGTGGTCGTATCCGACGTAATTGGTGCGGTCATAGGCGTTGAAAATGTCGAGGAAGGTGCGCAATTCGCCGCGGGCGAGCTTGAATCGCCGGGTGACGCGGAGATCGAGACGGTGGTAGTCAGGGAGGTTGAGCCCGTAGACCGGACCGTTGGCGGAGACGAGCACGCGGCGGCCGTTGGTCAGGGTGGCCTGCGAATAGACGACATCGGTGGTCGGCCAGCCGGTGTGATACTGCCACGACGCGCTGAACTGCCAGCGGGGGTTGGGTGCATAGGTTACATCCGTGTAAATGGTGTGGCGCTGGTCGCGCACGCGCGGGACCCAGCGTGCCGCGAGCAGTTCCTCGCTCCGCGCAATGGAGTAGCTGGCATTCCAGCTCAGTCGGGGGCTGGATCGGCCGGACAGCAGCAGCTCCACGCCGCGAGCGCGGGCGCTTTTCGGGTCGAGCCGGACGCGGTCCGACTGGGCTTCGGGGAAGAGATCGTAGCCGTTGTCGAGGTTCTCCCAGCGCGGGCGGAGCCGCGCGGTGAGCCGTTCGTAGGCCTCGACGCGCACGTTGAGGCCGCGGGTCAGCAGATAGTCGTCGCCGAGGATGCGGTGTTC